>DASVDR010000002.1 GCA_036381015.1 Gammaproteobacteria bacterium | reverse complement strand
GAGCGGAGCCGTGGCCGGGGGGAGGTCCTCTCGGCGGCGTGCGAGGCAGGGATGCCGAGCCCGCAGTGCCGGTTCATCTTTTGCTCTCCCGGGCAGCCTGGACGGCAAGCGCCGGTAGTGCGTGGGGACGTACTTGCGTGCCCGCGCCGAGAGGACTTCCCCCCGGTCGCGGCGCCGCTCCGCCCCTGACGCCGAACGTTCACGAATAATGCGGAGCTCAAGGTTGGTTGCCACGTAACGTTCCGTGGCCCGCACTCCTTGGGAACGCATCGTTCACGCACGTTTGACGCCGGTGGCACGGGCGGAGCCGCCCATGCGTGAACGATGCTGAAGGGCTAACGTGCCTTCGTTCGGGGTACGTGCCTGCGTTCGGTCGCGCGCGGTGCGCGCTCCTACGGGCGCCAAGTGCCTTCGTTTTGTGTCGGTGCCTGCGTTCGGTCGCGTGCGGTGCGGGCGTGCTACTCAGTCGGTGGCGAGGAGGCCGCGTAACAGGCGGGAGAAGCGGGCGCGGCCTTCCGGGCCTTCGTAGGGGGAGTGGCCGGCGGGGAAGCGCGCTACGGTGAGGCGCTCGAGCGGGATGTTTGCGTGGTGCAGGGAGTAGAGGGGCGCGAGCGTCGGCACGGCGAGGTCGTAGATCCCGGTCACCAGCACGAGCTCGACCTCCGGCTTCTTGCGCAGGATCGCGGCGATGTGCCGGGCCGGGCCCGGCGCGCCGGGGCGGCTCTGCGGGTCGCTGCGGTCCCAGCGGAAGTTCACGTCGAGCGTCAGCGAGACGTACTCGCGATCGGTCGCCACGCCCAGCTCGTCCTTCAGGTATTCGGCAATGTCCGGCGCCGCGATCACGTTCGTCGGGCCGAGGCCGAGCGCCGGGTCGTTCGCCGCGGCCGGCCGGTCGGGCGGCGGATTTTCGGGAAACGGGCCGGTGACGCGCGTGTCGAGGCGGCCGACCAGCCGCTTTTCTTTCGCGAGCAGCGTTTGCAGGAACGTCTCGGAGTCGACGCGCAGGTCGTGCTCCAGCACGAACTCCGGCGGCAGGGCGATGAAGCCCGAAATACGCGCGGCGAGGCGCTCACGCGCGTCAGGCGGCAGGGCCGCGCCCTGGAACAGCGCCACCAGGTAGTCCGTGCGGGCGAATTCCGCGGCCGCGTCGAACCACGCGGCAGCGCTCGCGGCACCCTCGCGCTCGACGCGCCCGTGGTACCACGCGGCGGCGGCCATCGTCGGCAGGTCGAACACGTGGTCGAGGTCCGACGCGGCGCCGGGGTTCTCGAGTGCCGGCGAGATGAGCACCAGCGCGGCGAGGTTCAGGTCGCCCGCGTGCTCCATCATGCGCGCCAAACGATACCCGCCGTAGCTCTGGCCCACGATGACGATGGGCGAGCCCTCGCGCTCGTGGCCCGCGAGCCAGGCACGGATCGTCGCCAGCACCGCCGCGGCGTCGCCGGCATTGCTCCAGTACGGCCCGCCGTCGCCGCCCGGCAGCGGCCGGCTGAAACCCGTGCCCACCGGGTCGAGGTACACGAGGTCGGCCAGGTCCAGGATCGAGGACGGGTTGTCGGCCATGCTCCGGCGTCCGTCCGCGTCGCGCTCACTGCGCAGGCGCGGACCGACGGCGCCGAAGTGCAGCGGCGAAGACGACGCACCCGGGCCGCCGTTGAAGAAGAACACCACCGCGCGCGACGCGTGCTCCGCCACGTCGGCCCGCAGGTAGGCGATCGCGGAGGTCGTCGCCAGCGGCTTGCCCTCGCCGTCGCAGAGCACGTGCTGCTCGAAAGTCGCGAGATACGGGATGCGCTCGCGGTCGATCGTCACCGCGTGGCGCGCCGCCGCGGGTGCGAGCACACCGTCCGCCGCCGTGCAGGGCGGCCCGGCTGCTGCGGCCGGCGCCCACACACCGACCAGCAGCAGCGAGCCAAAAAGACGGAGTATCCAGCTCATCGCGATCCCGCAACTCGAGCGCATGGTAGCAACCGCACCGCGGCACGATCTCACCGGATCGCCGATGCACCTGCCCGCCCCCGGAAACGATAATGCAACGCCCGCGCAAAACGCGGTTCGTTTTGGGCGCGCGCGGCGCCTATGCTTCACGGCTGTCCACAGTCGACGGAGCCAAACCCCATGGCCATGACGCGCAGGGAATGGTTGCTCGCGGCAGGCGCGCTGCCGCTCGCAGCAGGCGTCGCGCGCGGAGCCGAGGCAGCTGCCGAAGCGCCGCCCCCCGGACCGCGCTCGCTGCCCGACAAGACGTCGTTCGGGCCGATGGACGTGACCTGGCTCGATTCCGGCAGCTACCACCCGATCAGCCTCGGCGCGAAGGCGGAGCTCGAGCGCTATCTCGCCGATCGCATGCTCGCGCCCGGCGCCACGGACTACCGACTCGGCGAAGAGCGCGTGCTCGAGCGCTTCGCACGCCTCATCAACGCGGACGTGTCCGAGCTCGCTTTCGTGCAGAGCACCACCGCGGGCGAGCACCTCGTCGTACAGTCGCTCGGGCTGCCGGAAAAAGGCGCTCACGTCGTCACCGACACGCTGCATTTCTTCGGCTCGTTCCCGCTCTATCGCGACCTCGAGCGGGCGGGCGTCGAGGTCACCTGGTTGCAGCAGTCCGACGGCCGCATCGCGCTGGAGGATGTCGAGCGCGCGGTGAGGAAAGGCACCCGGTTGATTGCGCTGTCGCTGGTCTCCACGATCAACGGGTTCGAGCACGACCTGCCCGCGGTGTGCGAGATCGCGCACGCGCACGGCGCCCGCGTATACGCCGACATCATTCACGCCGCGGGCTGCATTCCGCTGGACGTCAGGGCCAGCGGCGTCGATTTCGCCGCTTGCGCGAGCTACAAGTGGCTGATGGGCGATTTCGGGCTGGGCTTCCTGTACGCGCGCAAGGATCGCCTGCCCGAGCTCGGGCGCGTGCGCCACGGCTATTACGGCATCGCGACGTTCGGGACGCACGCATATCCGTTCGATCCGCCGGGCGAGCACATCGTCGATTACACCTGGCGCGACGACGCCCGCGGATACTTCGCGACCGGCACGTATTCGCATACCGGCGTCGCGCTGCTCGACCATTCGCTCGGCTACATACTCGAGGCCGGCGTCGAAGCCATCAACGCGCACGCCCGGCGCCTGACCGAGCGCCTGAAGAGCGAGCTGCCGCGCCTCGGCTACCGCCCCGCGACGCCTCCGGAGAGCCGCGCCCCCATGGTCGCCTGCTGGCTCGAGGACGCCCGCCGGCTCGTGCCGCGGCTCGATGCCGCGGGCGTCGCGATCTCGGTCAGCCGCAACCGCTTTCGCGCGAGCGTCTCGGTGTTCAACGACATGGACGACGTGGAGCGATTGCTCGCCGCGCTCGAGACCTGATGACAGGCGCGCGTCCGGCGCCCGATTGCGCATGGTGAACCGCCGTTCGGGCGCGGGACATTTATGTCGCGAGCGCAGGCGCCACGGAATAGAACTTTCGCCTAGCGGGCGGTGCCCGCCGCCGATCGAAAAGAAAAATCCCGGTCCGCGCGTAAGATGATCCTGCATCGTTGAGGTCGTATACGGGCTTGCATCGCCGGCGCGCGCCGGCGTGCGCGGGTCCGCAGGGGGAATACCATGCCGTCTCGAACATTGCGTCAGCAGCTACCGGCGGTCGCGGCCGCCACCTTGGGCTGCCTCGCGCTGCCGTCGCTCGCGCCCGCGCAGGTCGACAGCGCCGACCTCGCCGGTCCGGACGAGGAGGTCGAAGCGATCGTGGTCACCGGTTCCCGCATACGCCGGGCGGAGACCGAGACGGCATCGCCCATCGTGACGATCGACGATGAAGCGCTGACCGATCGCGGTTACGTCAGCGCGGCCAGCGCGCTGAACCAGGTCACGTCCAACGTGCCCGCGCTCAACCTGTCGCCGGGCGACGGCTCGGCGAGCGGCCCCGGCCAGCAGTTCCCGAACCTGTTCGGCCTCGGGCCGGGCCGGACGCTGACGCTCGTGAACGGCCGGCGCTTCGTCACCTCTTCCAGCGGCCTCGGCGATTCGCAGGTGGACGCGAACGTGATTCCGCTCGGTCTCATCGAGCGCGTCGAGATCGTGCAGGCCGGCGGCGCCGTGGTCTACGGCTCGGATGCGATCGCGGGCGTCGTCAACTACATCCTGAAGGACGATTTCGAGGGACTCGAGCTCGACGCCCAGGCGGGCGAATCGTCGTACGGGGATTACCCCGTGTACAGCCTGCGCGCCACCGGCGGCAAGAACTTCGGCGACGGCCGCGGCAACGTCGCACTGAACGTCGAATGGTCGCAGACGGAGCCGCTCGCGTTCGCCGACCGCCCGCGCGGCGATCTCTCGCGCATCACGGCGACCAACGGGGAAGACACCGGACCGAACGACGGCATTCCGTCCGTGCGCGAGGTGCTCGACGCGCGCTTCTGGGAATTCAACAACGACGGCGTCATCTTCACGATTCCCGCGCCCGTGCCGCTGCCGCCCTGCGGCTTCGACATCTGTTTCGCGCGCGACGCGAGCGGCCAGCCGCTGCAGTTCACGTCTTCCGGCGGCATCGCGCCGTACGACCCGGGCGAGCGCCACGGCATCCCGTTTTCCGCGGGCGGCGAAGGCTTCCGCTTCGCCGACCTGTCGAGCCTGCACACCGGCGTCGAGCGCACGGCGGTCAACCTGATCGGTCACTACGACCTGACCGATGCCCTGAAGGTCTCCGCCGAGCTCCTGTACGCCGACACGGAAGGCACGGAATCGCCGCAGATTCAGGCCCGCACCATCCTCAACCCGGCCGCATCAAATGCCGGCCCGATCGTGTTCACCGTGAACAATCCGTTCCTGTCGGACGAGGCGATCGCAGCCTTGAGCGCGGCGAGCCCATCGTTCGCCTTCGGCGCGCCGCTGTTCCTCTCGAAATCCTTCGACGATCTCCTGATCGACGGGCGCCAGACGACCGAGGCGGAAACCTGGCGCGCGCTCGTGGCGCTCGACGGCGACCTCGAGCTCGGCGGCCGGGACTATTACTGGTCGCTCTCCGGCAGCTACGGGCGCGTCGACGGCGCCGTGCGCGGCTGGGACATCTGGAATGCACGTTACAACAACGCCATCAACGCGGCCCTCGACGGCTCCGGCAACATCGTTTGCGCGGTCAACGCGGATGCCGATCCGTCGAACGACGACGCGGGCTGCGCGCCCATCAATCCGTTCGGCAGCGGCAACATCGGCGACGCGGCGCGCGAGTACGTGAACGTCGTCTCCGGCTCCGAGTACGACAACCGCCAGGTGGACCTGCTGGCGATCTTCGGCGGCGACCTGTTCGAGGTGCCGGCCGGCCCCGTGAGCTTCGTCACCGCCTGGGAGCACCGCGACGAACGGGCGGAGTTCGAGCCACTGGCGGCGAATCGCATGGGCCTGATCGGCACGGGCACGGAGGTGCTGCCCCAGTCCGGACGCTACGACACGGACGAGCTGTCCGCGGAGGTGCGGGTGCCGTTGCTCGGCGAGGACGTGACCCTGCCCCTGGTCCAGGCGCTCGAGCTCTCGGGCGCTTACCGCTACGTCGACAACTCGCTCGCCGGCACGGAAAGCCTGTGGAGCGCCGGTCTCGAGTGGAACGTCACGGAAGGCGTCACGCTGCGCGCCTCGCGCAGCAAAAACTTCCGCGCGCCCACGCTGGAGCAGCTCGTCGCGCCGCAGACGACCTCGCTCGACGCCATCGCCCGCGATCCCTGCGACGCCGACCGCATCACGAGCGGACCGAACCCGGACGTCCGGTTCGCCAACTGCCTCGCGTTGTTCGAGGCGAACCCGGGCTACGGCGTGCTGCCGGACGGCAGCAACGCGGGCGCCTCCGCGGAGGAGCGGCTCGCGACCTTCCAGGATCCGGCCGAGAACTTCCAGCAGGCGCTGGTCACGACCGGCGGCAACCCGGATCTCCGCAACGAGATCTCGGACACGCTGACCTACGGCATCATCTGGGAGCCCGCGTTCCTCGACGGGCTCACGCTCGTCGTCGACCGCGTCGAGGTGGATCTCGAGGACGGGCTGTCGCCGTTCGAGACGGCGGACTTCGCGTTCGCCTGCTTCGACAACGTGAGCCCGCCCGAGGGCGTGTGCGAGGCCTTCACGCGACTCGCTCAGCCGGACGCTGCCAGCAGCCTGCCCGGCGGCTCCATCGTCACGGGCACGACCACGACGTTCAACGCGGGCGCCGTCAAGTACCGGGGAGAGGTCTACTACCTGAACTATGCCTTCGAGCTCGACTCACTGTTCGACAACATGGGCGGCGACATCGAGCTCGGTCTCGAGGCCACTCACACTTCGGAGCTCACGACTTCGGTGACCGGCGAAGTGTTCACCCGCACCGACAACACGACGGAACAGCCGGACTGGGTGACGCGCTTCGACGCGCGTTACATCAAGGAGCCGTTCCGGGTGAGTTACCAGGTGCTGTACCTGTCCGAGGTGCTGCGTATCCCGGATGCCACGATCGAGAACGACCCGAATCCCTTCGTGTCCTCGAACGTAACCCACAACCTGTCCGCGCAGTACCGGTGGAACGAAGCGCTCACGCTCCGGGCCGGGATCGACAACCTCACGAACGAGGAGCCGTCGTACCCGACCTACCATTACGGCGACATCATCGGCCGCCAGTATTTCCTCGGTGCGACCTACCGCTTCTAGCATCTGGCTGTTGCCGATCGCGCTGGGCGCTGCTGCGCCCGTAGGAGCGCGCATCGCGCGCGACCTGCCGGTTGAGCTGGCGCCGCAGGCTGCCGGTGAAGCGACGTCAGGCGCGGTCGCGCGCGATGCGCGCTCCTACGACGGGCGCGTCGCGGTGACGCTCGCGCCCGCGGCCGTCGGAGACGATGGGCGCATCCCCTCGCTCGACGTCACGCTGACGCTCGACGACGTGCGGGCCGCGGCCGGCGAACCGCTGCTCTGCCTGCCGCTCGTGACCGACAATGTCGACACCGTGGCCGCGACGCTGTCGATCGCGGAAGCGCACGACGCTGAGGGCCCGTTTGCGCTCGCCGCCCATGACCGCGAGCCGGACGAAGGCGAGCCGGCGCGTTGCTGGTCCGCGGAGCGCCCGCTCGCCGGCGAGGTTGTCGTCCGCTATTCCGCGCCCGTCCTGAACGCCACCGGCACGCGCGGCGCAGCACCGCCGATCGAGCTCCGAAGCGAAGCGGGAGCCGTTTCCGGCGGCGGCGCCACCTTCCTGATGATGCCCCCGGGCGACACGCCGCGCCGCTTCGCCGTGAGCTTTGACCTGTCCGCGCTGCCGGCCGGCGCGCGCGCTCTCTCGAGCTATGGCACCGACGACGTCGCGATCGACGAGGCGCTGCCGCCCGGGCGCTTCACCGACGCTTATTTCATGGCCGGCGCCATCGGCCGCTATCCGCACACGGGAGAGACTGAGGGCTTCTTCGGCGCGTGGCAGGGCCAGCCGCCGTTCGACGCGCCGCCGCTGATGCAACGCGGCGAAGAGCTGTACGCGAGCTACCTCGAGTTCTTCCGCCCGCCGGACCACCCGCCGTTCGGCGTGTTCCTGCGCAGGAACCCGGTCAATCCCGGCGGCGGCATGGGCCTCCGGCATTCCTTCATCCTGACGTTCGGGCCGGAGACCGACGCCGCTGGTCTGAACGGCACGCTCGCGCACGAGATGTTTCACGTGTTCGTGGGCTCGCTGGATGCGCCGGCCGGGCTTCAGTCGTCGTGGTTCGGCGAGGGGCTCGCCGTGCATTACCAGCGCCTGATGCTCCTGCGCACTGGACAGATCACGCCCGGGCAGTTCCTCGACAGCGTCAACGCCACGGCCGCGCGCTATTACACGAATGCCCTGATCGATACGCCGAACGACGAGATCCCGGCGCGCTTCTGGGAAGACACGCGCGTGCGCGTGCTGCCGTACGACCGCGGCTCGCTGTATTTCGCCGCGCTCGATCACCGCTTGCGCAGCCTCTCCTCGCGCCGCCGGTCTCTCGACGACCTGCTGCTCGCGATGCTGGAGCTGCGCCGCTCGGGACGGCCGATGGACCGGGCGGCCTGGGTGCACCTGCTCGACCGGGAGCTCGGCAGCGTGGGCGTGGCCGAATTCGAGGCGATGCTGGCCGGTGAGGTCGTGTTGCCGCCGCCGGATGCGTTCGGCCCGTGTTTCACCCGCACGCAGAAACCGTTGCGCCGTTACCAGCTCGGCTTCGAGCCGAAAGTGCTGACCGAAAACCCGCGCATCGTGCGCGGACTGATCGCGGATTCCGCCGCGGCGCGGGCCGGGCTCGAGAACGGCGACGAGATCCTGAGACCGGTCCCGCAGGACGCCATCCAGGGCGACCAGGACGCGTGGCTCAGCCTCGCGGTGCGCCGCGGCGAGCGGACGTTCACCGTGCGTTACCAGCCGCGCGGCGAAACGGTGAATGCATGGCAGTGGGAGCGGCGCGACGCGGTGCCCGACGCCGGGTGTACGTGGTGAACGTGTCGGCAACCCGGCAGGAGAGGTCACGATGAGCGGCTACCCTCACCCTTTCCCCTCACGAGCCGGGCGTCGCGCCGCGGCGCTCATCTGCGCCGGCGTGCTGCTCGCGGTGCGGGCGAGCGCCGGCGAACCCGAGCTTCAGATGGAGCTGCGCCCGGTGCGCGATGGCGGCGCGGAGGTCACCGCGATCGAAGTGCACGCCGTTCTGCGCGGCGCGCCGCGCGCGGGCGAACCCTTCAGCCTGACGGCGCCGATCGTGTACGCCGCGCTGACCGGCGTCGCCGACCGGGTCGAAGGCCTGACGGTCACCGACTCCCGCGGACCGGTGACCTTCGAGATCGAGAACGACCCGCCGGCAAAGGGCGGCTTTCCGTATTTCCGGCACTGGCGCGCCACCCGCGACGTCGCGCCGCCGGTGACGATCGCGTGGCGCTCGCTCGTGCAGCCGGCAGGCTCGCCGGGCGGCCCGCCTTTCGGGATCCGGCCCTCCGCCGGCGGCGTCAGCGGTGCCGGCTCCGGTTTCCTCGTGCTCCCGGAGAACGTCGGACCGGCCGCCCTCGCCGTGCGCTGGAATCTCGGCGACCTGGCTCGCGGCTCCATCGCCGCTTCGTCCTTCGGCGACGGGGATTTCACGCTGCACGCGCCGCCGGCACAGCTCATGCAGGGCTGGTACATGGCCGGTCCGGCCGGACGGTATCCGGAGACCGGCGACGCCAACAACTTCAGCGCCACCTGGCTCGGCACGCCGCCGTGGGATCCGCTCGAGGAGATGCGCTTCGCGGGCGACGTGTACGCCTGCCTTGCGGAGTTCTTCCCCCATCTGCGGCCGGTGCCCCGCTACCGGGTCTTCATCCGCGTGCTCGACACCCCACCCTATGGCGGCGGCACCGCGCTCACCGACAGCTTCATGCTGTCGCGCGGCCCGGCGCAGCCGGACGAATCCACGGACGGCCCGAACGGGCTGTTCTTCCACGAGATGATTCACCAGTTCGTCGGTGGCATGGAAGGTCCGATCGGTGTGACGAGCTGGTTCAGCGAGGGGCTGACCTCTTATTACACGACGCTGCTGCAGTTTCGCGGCGGCTTCAGCTCGCTCGAGCAATACCGCCTGGACGTGAACGACGTGTTCCGCCGCTACTGGACGAGTCCCGCGCGCAACTGGACGGCCGCGCGCATCGTCGAGACCGGCTTCGGCGACGAGGCGGTGCGGCACACGCCATACGTCCGCGGCCAGCTGTATTTCGCAGACCTCGATCGGCGCATCCGCGCCGCCTCGAACGGCAAGCGCTCGCTCGATGCCGTCCTGCGCGAGCTCTTCGCCCGGCGCGCAGCGGGTGAGACGTTCGACCGCGCCGCCTGGATCGCGGCGGTGAACGCGGAGCTCGGTCCTGACGCCGGCACGTTCTTCGAGAAGGTCATCCTCGACGGCGAGACGATCGTTCCCGGATCCGACGCCTTCGGGCCGTGTCTCGAGCGCCGGCTGGCCAAGCTCGAGGTCGACGGCGAAGCGGTGGAAGCCTACGAGTGGGTGCGCCGCGGCACACTCACCGAGGACGCCTGCCGCAAGGCGACCTGATCCTCCCTGGGCTTCAGTCGTCGTTCTTGTCGAGCGCCTGCATCTCCTTTGAGAGCGCGGCGATCTTGTCGCTGTTGGCGAGGTAGAAATCGACGTTTTCCCGCGGCGTTCCGGCCGGCAGCTTGTCTTCGCCGTACTGCTGCATGCTCCACGCACCCATCGCCGCCTGCGCGAGCGAGTACACGAACGTGACGTACTCGCTGCTCGTCAGGTCGGCGTCCTCGACGGCCTTGCGCACCGCGGGCTCCGAGTCGTAAATCGCCGCCGTCTCGGCGATCGTCGCGTCGTCCCGCGATTTCTTGTCCATGCGCTCTTCGAGCCCCGGGTCGGCTGCGACCGCCGCGCCGAGATTGCGCGTCGCCTGGCTGAATTTCGCCAGGCCGTCGTCGGTCAGCCGGTACTCGGCCAGGGCGGCGGCATCCGCCGCATTCTGGGCGGCAGCGTGCTCACAGAAAAGCAGAGGCAGGATCAAGAGCGCGCAGAGCGCGCCGGTACGCCGAACGGTGGGTATCATCGCGGAGATCCTCGACAGAAGCTCGGGCCTGCGGAAAACCGGTTTACGGGGGGTCAGGATATGCACGCATCGGCCGCGCGCCAGTCCGGCGACGGGTGCGCCCGAACATAGGACCCGCGCACGGCGCTGTCAATCGGGCGCGTCGACACGGCCCTTACGCGTCCATGCCATAATCGTCGCCGGTTACACGCGCGGGATTCGGACGGGCTGCCGGCATGAAAAAACACAAGCGGCTGGGCAGGGGGCTGGACGTGCTGCTGCACGCTCGCGAGCAGCAACTCGCCGAGCCCGCGGCGGCGGGCGTCCTCGAAATCGAAGTCGGCGAGCTGGTGCCGGGCCGTTACCAGCCGCGCGGGCACGTGGAGCAGGAAGGGCTCTCCGAGCTCGCGGATTCGATCCGCGAGCAGGGCGTGCTGCAGCCGCTCGTCGTGCGCACCGCGCCTGCCGGAAGCGGCGCGCGCTACGAGATTGTCGCCGGCGAGCGACGCTGGCGTGCCGCGCAACTCGCCGCGCTCGCTACCGTTCCGGTCGTCGTGCGCGAGCTCGATGACCAGGCGGCGCTCGCGGTGGCGCTCATCGAGAACCTCCAGCGCGAGGACCTGAGCGCGGTCGACCAGGCACGCTCGCTGGCCCGCCTCGCGCAGGAATTCGGGCTCACCCACGAGGAAGTCGCGAAAGCCGTCGGCCGCTCGCGCGCCTCGGTCAGCAATCTGCTGCGGCTGCTCGATCTCGAGGAAGCCGTGAAGACACTGCTGGCGGACGGCGCGATCGACATGGGGCACGCGCGCGCGCTGCTGCCGCTCGATGCGAAGCGCCAGATCGCGCTCGCGCGCAAGACAGCGGAGAAAGGTCTGTCCGTGCGGCAGGTCGAGGAGGCCGTCCGCTCCCTGCTCGACGGCGCGCCGGAGGGCGCGGCACAGGCTGCACCGGACCTCCAGACGCGCTGGCTCCAGAAGCAGATCCGCGCCGAGCTCGGCCGCAAGTTCAGCATCCGGCCGGCGCGCGACGGCGGCTACGCGCTCAACATCGGCTTCGGCGACCTGCCGCAGCTCGAACAGGCGCTCGCGCGCGTGCTCGATCTCATCGGCCGCGTGCGCAGCACGGCGGGGCCGCGGGTGCGCGAATCCGGTCAGTGAGCCGGATCGGTGCGCGACCAGTACACGTTGTAACGGCGGTAGTACAGCTCGTAGAACGGCCGCAGGCGCACTGACCGTTCGCGGCCGTCGAGCCGGCCCGCCGCGCGGAACGCGATGGCAGGCCCGGGCTCGCGCACCAGCGCCGCGGCGACTCCCGCCGGATCCTTGCCGACGAGGAGCGGCACCGCGACCGTGGCGGCGCCGAGATTCGCCGCCTGGTCCCCGGCGTACGGCACGCTGGCGCTGCGCGGCGCGGGCCCGAGATCGCCGGCGAGTACCAGCGGGCCATAGAGCAAGGCGAAGCGCCCGGGCGCACCGCGCAGGGGCTCGGTCCGCACCACGAACGGAATCCGCAGCGCCAGCCGGTCACCCGCCCGCCACACGCGCCGGATCGAGGCGTACTGCCCCGGCCGGGCGTCCGCCGCATACGGCTCGCCGTTCAGCTCGAGCTGCAAGTCGCCGCTGGCCCACGCCGGCGCGCGCACGCGCAGATCGAGCGGCGCGCCGCCGGCCTTGCGCACGATGAGCTCGGTCCGGTCGCTGCGCGGATACGCGGTCTGCTGCTCGAGCACGAGCCCCTGCTCCTCCCACGTGAGCACCGACGGAATGAACAGGTTGACGTACAGCTCGTCGTCGCCGTGGAAGTAGATCGCACGGCCGTACTTGGTGTTGCTTTCCATGCCGCTGCCGACGCAGCACCAGAAGGAATCGAACGGCGTGCTGTAGGTGCGGAAGTGCCCCGGCTCGAGCGACATGAAGTACGCGAACATGCCGTGCTCCGGCTCCTCCGACGCGAGGATGTGGTTGTACAGCGCGCGCTCGTAGTAATCCGCGTACGCAACGCTCGGCTCCCACGTGAACAGGTGCTCCGTGAGCTTCAGCATGTTGTAGGTGTTGCACGCCTCGGCCGTGGCGCCCGTCAGGTGCGACGCAGCCTCGTCCGGCGGGAAGAAGTGCTCTCCCTCGCTGTTGCCGCCGATCACCCACGAATGCTCGTGCGTGACGATCTGCCAGAAGTTTTCCGCGACCTGCCGGCTTTGCGGCTCGCCGGTGACCTCGAATGCGCGTGCCGCGCCGACGATCTTCGGAATCTGCGTGTTCGCGTGCAGGCCGGGGAGCGCGTCCTCGCCGCGCGCGAGCGGGTCGAGCACCGCCGCGTGGCGGAAGCGGCGCGCCGCGTCGAGGTAACGCGCCTCGCCGGTGCGCGCGTACAGGTCCATGAGGACGGCGCGCATGCCGCCGTGCTCGACGGAGAGCATGGTGCGCAATTGCTCCGGTGACAGCCCGGCCACGATGCCGTGCACCCAGTCCGCAAGCCGCAGCGCGACCGTCTTCGCCTGCTCGTTGCCGCCGATCACCCATGCGTCGCGCAGGCCGGTGAGGATCTTGTCCTCGGTGTACCAGGGCACCCAGGCGCCGCCCGCGAACACGAACGGATTCTCGACCTCGACCTTGCCGTCGCGGAAGCCGCGCAGCGTCTCGAGCTCGAGCGGCGGCAGCGCGCCGACGTAGCCGTCGCCGTAGGCGGCCTGCGCTTCCGCCATCCCGGCAACGATGTAATCGATGCGCCGGCGGAAGCGCTCGTCCCCGCTCGCGGCGAACTGTTGAGAGAGCGCGGTCAGATAGTGCCCGAGCGTGTGCCCGGCAATGCCCCGCGACTCCCAGCCGCCGTACGCCTCGGCTTTGGGCTCGAGCCCCGCGTACTTGCGCGTGTTGTGCAGCAGGCGGTCGGGAGAGAGGCTCAGCAGGTAATGCGCGTTGCGCTCGCTCGCGTCCCTGAACGGGCTGTCGAGCAACCGCACGTCGGCGAAATCGAACAACGCCGCCGCCGGCGGCGGGCCGCCGGCCCGGGCGTCGGACAGGCCGAGCGCGGCGAGCGCGAGCGCGATGGCGGACCCGGGCGCACGCACGTCAGCCGCTCTTCGCGAGGTCGTCGTCGATCACGCACGACGTCGCGGTCGGCGCTGCGGCAGCCATGCGCAGGCCGCGCCTCGTCGCAAAGTGGTGCATCGCACGTCCTGAATTACTCAGACAAATTGATGGTAGCCAGCCCCGGAGCCGCCGACAAGGCCGGCCGGAAGCACGAGCCATCGCCGCAAGCCTTATGTCGTACAATACGCCCGAACCGCGCACTTCGGCCGGCGCCCGCGCGGGCGCCGCCAGGACGACAGCGAAGCGATGACTCCAGACCGCCCCCCACCGCCGAAGGGCACCTGACGTGGCCTCGCCCGCCTGGTCGCGCAAGAACGACGCGCGCGCCCGCCGCCGGGCGCTCAGGCTGCACGGCTCGATCGCCCGCGATCTCGGGGTACTGATCGTATCCGGCCGCTACAAGCCCGGTGAGCTCCTGAACGGCGAGGTGTCGGCCAGCGACCGCCTGCAGGTCTCGCGCGGCGCGTACCGCGAGGCGGTGCGCATCCTCGCGGCGAAGGGGCTGGTCGAGTCGCGACCCAAGGTCGGCACCCGCGTCAGCCAGCCGGAGAACTGGCACCTGCTCGATCCCGACGTGCTGTCGTGGATCTTCGAGTTCGAGCCGGATCGGCAGCTGCTGGTCGACCTGTTCGAGCTGCGCAACATCGTCGAGCCGCGCGCGGCCGCGCTCGCCGCGCGGCGGCGGACGGACGAGCACCTCGCGGTGATGGCGCGCGCACTCGACGAGATGGCGTTGCATACCCTGGCGAACGAAGCGGGACGCAAGGCCGACCAGGATTTCCACGCGGCGCTGATCCAGGCGAGCGGCAACGCGTTCCTCGCGTCGATGATCTCGGGGGTCGGCGCGGCGGTCGCCTGGACCACGATCTTTAAGCAGCGCGAGAACCCGCTCCAGCGCGATCCGGTGCCGGATCACCGGCGCGTGTTCGACGCAGTGAAAGCGCGCAATGCCGAGGCCGCGCACGCGGCCATGGAAGACCTGGTCGACCTCGCGCTGCTCGACATGACCGACCGCCCGACACGCACGCCGTAAGCGCGCGCGATATCGGGCTGCTGAGCACGTCGACATGCCGATCGCGCGCGATGCGCGCTCCTACAGGCCCGAATCGACGCCGGTCGCGGCTTTAATTCAGCCAGACGCTGAAATACGTGTACATGCCGATGACGAAGAGCAGGATGACCGTGGCCAGGATCTTGTTGCCCAGGTCCCAGCTCGCGCGGATCTCGTCGCCGTATTTCGCGCGGATCGAGCGGTAGGTCAGCCCGTCCACCTTCTCCGGCGGCGGCGGCGCGGAGACCAGCGAGCCCACGACCATCAGGATCGCCGCCAGCACGAACAGCACGCCGGTCGCGTACAGGAAGTTGAAATCGCCGACGGCCGCGAGGAACGCAGGCGAGTGCATCTTGCCCTCGGCCGCTCCGAACAGGGCCTGGCAGGTCAGCTTGAGCATGCCGAGGATGAAGCCGCCGGCGAGCGCCCATACCGCGCCGGTCGCGTTCAGGCGTTTCCAGAACACGCCGAGCAGGAACACCGCCGTGATCGGCGGTGCGAGGTAGCCCTGCACGGCCTGCAGGTACTGGTACAGCCCGCCGCCGGAGACCACCTGCATCACGGGAATCCAGGCGATGCCCGACACCACGACGACGGCGGTCGCGACGCGCCCGACGGTCACGAGGTGGCGTTCGGACTGCCCCGGCCGCAGCTTCTCATAGATGTCGACGGTGAACAGCGCCGCGCTCGAATTGAACAGCGACGCGAGCGAGCTCATCAGCGCCGCGAGCAGGCAGGCGACGATGAGGCCGCGAAGCCCCGTTGGCAGCAGCGCCGAAACGAGCGTCGGGAACACCGTGTCGCCGTTGATCGAGGTCACGCCGTTCACGGTGTGCATCGGCAGCTCAATGATGCCCTTCTGGTGCAGCGCCCAGCCGATCAGGCCCGGGATCAGGAAGATCAGCACCGGCCACACCTTCAGCAGGCCGCCGAAAAGCGCGCCGCGGCGGGCGGTCGTGAGGTTTTTTGCCGACAGGGTGCGCTGCACGATGTACTGGTCCGTGCACCAGTACCAGATGCCGACGATCGGCGAGGCGATCAGGACCCCCAGCCACGGAAAATCGGGGTCGCTCAGCGGTCGCCAGAGGGCGAACTGGTCGGCGTTGACGCTCACGGTATCGACGAGCTCGCCCCAGCCGCCGAGCTTCGCGAGACCCGTGAGCGTGATGTAGCCCGCGCCGAAAAGGATGAGCACGGCCTGCGGCGTCGCCGTCGCCATGATGGCCCGCATGCCGCCGAACACCGTGTAGATGCCGGTGATGATGACGGTCGTGAACGCGCCCACCCAGAAGGCGTTCTGCGGCGAGCCGAAGGTGTCGGGGAGGAGCGCCTGGAAAACGATCGCGCCCGCGTAGACGGTGACGCTCACCTTGGTGAACACGTAGGCGACGAGTGACACCACCGACAGGATCGTGCGCGCGTTCGCGTTGAAGCGGCGCTCGAGGAACTCCGGAATCGTCTGCACGCCAGCCTTGTAGTAGAAGGGCACGAAGAGGCCCGCGAGCAGGATCAGGATCCAGGCGTGCAGCTCCCAGTGCGCCATCGCCATGCCGGTGGCGGTGCCCTGCCCGGCGAGACCGACGATGTGCTCCGAGCCGATGTTGGAGGTGAAGATCGAGGCGCCGACCGCGATGAAGCCGGCGTTCCGGCCGGCGAGGAAGTAGTCGACGCTGTCCTTCTGCTGGCGGCCATACCACCAGGCCAGCCAGCCGATCAGCACGAAATAGAGAAAAATGACGAACCAGTCGAGCCCGGTCATGGACGTGACATCTCCCCGATTGTTCTTGCTTGCGATGCCGCGCCGCCCCCGATCCCCGGCAGGCTCCGGCCCCCGCGAAATTGTACGACATTATCCTTGCCGCCCGCACCTGACGGGGCGGGCCGGAGCCTCCGCGGAGCCGCTGACCGATCCCGGACGCTGACGGAGCGCGACGGCCCGCGGCGACGTTTGCTCGCGCCGCGGGCGTATAATATTGTCCGAGTTATCCGCCTCTCAGCCGCTTCTTCCAACCCGCAGGAGCCCGCGAATGCCCTTATCGGGAGAGCTGTTCATCGGCGCCAGCCGCGTCCGCACGCAGGCCAGCTTCCGCGCGGTCGCGCCCGCGACCGGCGAGCCGCTCGAGCCGCCGTTCGCGAGCGCGGGCGCGGCGGAAGTCGACCGCGCCTGCCGGCTCGCGGCAGCGGCGTTCGGCGCATACCGGTCGCTGGCGCCGGAGCAGCGCGCGCGCTTCCTCGAAGCGATCGCGGACGGCATCGTCGCGCTCGGTGACGAGCTCATCGCGCGCGCGCATGCCGAATCGGCGCTGCCCGTCGAGCGGCTGGCGGGCGAGCGCGGCCGCACCGCCGGCCAGCTCCGGCTCTTCGCCGACGAGCTGCGCGCGGGCGGCTGGCTCGGCATGCGCATCGATCACGCGCTGCCGGAGCGCAAGCCGCTGCCGCGACCGGATCTCCGGCAGCGACGCATCCCCCTTGGACCGGTGGCGGTATTCGGAGCAAGCAACTTCCCGCTCGCGTTCTCGGTCGCGGGCGGCGACACTGCCGCGGCACTCGCGGCCGGCTGCCCCGTCGTGGCAAAGGGCCACCCCGCCCACCCCGGCACCGGCGAGCTCGTCGCGCAGGCGATCGCCCGGGCCGCGGCGGACTGCGGCATGCCCGACGGCGTCTTCTCGCTCCTGAACGGCGATGCGAACGACGTCGGCGCGGCGCTGGTCGCGCATCCCGCTATCCGCGCGGTGGGCTTCACCGGCTCGCGGCGCGGCGGCCTCGCGCTCATGGGGATCGCGAACGCGCGGCCGGAACCGATCCCGGTGTACGCCGAGATGAGCAGCATCAACCCGGTGCTGCTGTTGCCCGGTGCGCTCGCAGAGCGCGCGGAAGCGATCGCGAAAGGCTATGTCGCTTCGGTGACGCTGGGCGTCGGGCAGTTCTGCACCAATCCGGGACTGGTGCTCGGCCTCGCAGGGCCCGCGCTCGACCGCTTCATCGCGGCCGCGTCGGCCGCAATTGCCGGGGTCGCACCGGGTGTCATGCTGACCGCGGGCATTCACGCGGCCTACGAGGCGGGCGTGGCGCGGCTCTCCGCGCATGAGCGCATCCGCCTGCTGGCCGCCGGCGGCGGGCCCGCCGGTCCGGGCTGCGGGCGCGCCGCGCTGTTCTCGGTGGCCGGCGCGGACCTGCTCGCCGACCGCTCGCTCATGCACGAGGTGTTCGGCGCCGCGTCCCTCGTCGTGCGCTGCCGCGACGAGGACGAGCTCGCGGCCGTGATCGGCACGCTCGAAGGGCAGCTCACGGCGACGCTGCACCTCGCGGACGACGACGAGGCGCTCGCCGCGCGGCTCCTCCCGCTGCTCGAGCTCAAGGCGGGACGCATCATCGCGAACGGCTGGCCGACCGGCGTCGAGGTCTCGCACGCGATGGTGCACGGCGGCCCGTTTCCCGCGACCTCCGACGGCCGCAGCACGTCGGTCGGCACGCTGGCCATCGAGCGTTTCTTAAGGCCCGTGTGCTACCAGGACCTGCCGGACGCGCTGCTGCCGCCGGAGTTGCGCGCGGACGCCCCCGCTCGCCCGCGCCGGGTCGACGGCGCCTGGCGGACGGGCTGAGACGGACGTGCCCTTGCGGCTCGTGCAGCTCACGAACGCGGACGGCCGCCGGCGCGTCGCCGCCGATCTCGGGCACGGCGCCCGCTGCATCGACGGCCTTGCGTCCGTGTACGAGCTCGCGCTCGCCGCACTCGCGGAGCGCTCGCCGCTCGAGGACTGCGTGCGCCGGCATGTTTCACCCGAGCCCGTCCACCTCGAGCTCGCCGCCCGCGAGGGGCGCCTGCTCCCGCCGATCGATCATCCGGATCCCGCGCACCTCCTGCTCTCCGGCACCGGTTTGACGCACCTCGGCTCTGCCGAGACGCGAGACCGCATGCACCGCGAGGCCGCGGGCGAGCAGCCGACCGACTCGCTGCGCATGTTCCGCATGGGGGTCGAGGGCGGCAAGCCGGCGGACGGCCGGGCCGGTGTGCAGCCGGAATGGTTCTACAAGGGCGACGGCTCCTGTGTCGTGGGCACGGGCGCGGCGCTGGTGCTGCCGGATTTCGCCGAGGACGGCAGCGAGGAGCCGGAGCTCGCCGGCATCTACGTGATCGACGACGACGGCTGTCCGCGGCGGCTCGGCTTCTGCCTCGCGAACGAGTTCTCGGATCACGTGACCGAGCGGCACAACTACCTCTGGCTCGCGCATTCGAAGCTACGCACCGCCGCGCTCGGGCCCGAGCTGCTCACGGCCGTCCCCGACGATATCCGCGGCACCAGCCGTATCCTCCGCCAGGGCGAGACGCTGTGGGAAAAGCCGTTCTGGACCGGTGAAGCGAACATGTCGCACTCGATCGCCAACCTCGAGCACCATCATTTCAAATACCGCCAGTTCAGGAGGCCCGGCGACGTGCACGTGCACTTTTTCGGCACGGCGACGCTGTCGTTCGCGGACGGCGTGCGCACGCGCGCGGGCGACGTGTTCGAGATCGAGGCGCCGCCGTTTGCGCTCAAGCTCGTGAATCCGCTGGCCGGTGAGACGTCGTCGCCGGCCGCCGTGCGCCCGCTGTGAGGAGAGCGTCGTGGATCGCATCCGCATTGCCCTGATCGGTATCGGCAAGATCGCGCGCGACCAGCACGTGCCGGCGCTGGCCGCCAATGGCACCTACGAGCTCGTCGCCGGTGTCAGCCGTCATCAGAAGCTCGACGGCGTGCCGGGCTACACCAGCATCGAGGCGCTGCTCGACGCCCATTCGAACCTCGATGCGGTCGCCGTGTGCACGCCGCCGCAGGCGCGCTTCGACATCGCGCGCACAGCCTTGCAGCGCGGATTGCACGTCATGCTCGAGAAGCCGCCCGGCGCGACGCTGAACGAGGTCCACGCACTTGAGGAGCTCGCCTGGCGCAACGGCCGGGCGCTCTTCGCGGCCTGGCATTCGCGCGAGGCCGCCGGGGTCGAGCCCGCACGCGCCCTGCTCGTCGAGCGCGAGATCCGCCGGGTGACGATCACCTGGAAGGAAGACGTGCGCTACTGGCATCCGGGGCAGGCGTGGATCTGGCAGGCCGGCGGTCTCGGCGTGTTCGATCCGGCGATCAACGCCCTGTCGATCGTGACCCGCATCCTGCCGCACCGGTTGGTGCTGAAGCGCGCGGAGCTCGCATTCCCGGAGAACTGCCAGGCGCCGATCGCGGGCGAGCTCGAGCTGGTCGACGAGCAGGGAACGCCGGTTACAGCATCGCTCGATTTCCTGCAGACCGGCGCGCCGACCTGGGACATCGCCATCGAGACCGACGCCGGGCCGGTGCTGCTCGCGAAGGGCGGCGCGGTGCTCACGGTCGGCGACGAGGCCCCGCGCGAGGCGCCGGACCGGGAATACCCGAGATTGTACGAACGGTTCGCGACCCTCGTCCGCGAGAACGGCATCGACGCCGACGTCGAGCCGTTCCGTCTCGTCGCGGACGCTTTCCTCTGCGCCCGCCGCACGATCGTCGCCCCGTTCGTCGAATAGAAGAACAACGTGAGCGCGCAATGCGCGCGACCAAACGGCGATTCGACTCGCTGCGGCGGGGAGGCTCAGCCGTCGAAGGTGTTTGCGGGCAGGCCGCGGACGCCGGGGTAGAGCTCGAAGAGCATGCCGGCGAGCGGCTCGTCGTCGTGATGATTTTCCGCGGCCGAGGTGACGAACAGGCGATCGAGCTCAGGCCCCGCAAACGTGCAGCTCGTGATCTGCGACGCCGGCAGCTCGAGTGCGCGCTCGAGCCCGCCGTCCGGCGTGAAACGGCTGACGCGGCCGCCGCCCCAGTGCGCGATCCAGAGGCAGCCTTCCGCGTCTACGGTCATCCCGTCCGGATAGCCCCAGTCGCGCGGGAAGCGGATGAATTCCGTGCGCTCACGAATCTCGCCATCGTCCGTCATCTCGAAGCGATAGACCACGCCGAGGCCGGTATCGGCATGGTAGAAACACCCGTCGCCGAATGCGGGCCCGTTGCAGACGAGATAGCCGGTGTCGTGCTGCGTGACGTTCAGGTCGCCATCCAAACGATACAGCGAGCCGCTCGGGGAGCGGATGTCGCAGTCCATCGTGCCGGCCCAGATGCGCCCCAGGTGATCGGCTTTCGCGTCGTTCATGCGGTTGTCCGGCAGCTGCGGCTCGGGGTCGACGAGCGGCCGGCACGCGAACGGCTCGAGGGTCAGCGCGTGAAAACCGGTCTGCAATCCGGCGATGAAGCCCGGCGCAGCGCGCCGCTCGATCACCCAGCCGATCTTCGCCGGCAGATCCCACGAGCGCACGCTCGCGTCGGCGAGCGACAGGCGATGGAGCTGGTGGCCGAGAATGTCGACCCAGTAGACGGCGTCGTCGCGCGCGGACCAGAGCGGTCCTTCGCCGAGCTCGCAGCGGATATCGCAGGCGATGCGCCAGCCGTCCGCCATGGCCGGCTCAGTGGTTGTGCCGCGGCACGCCGTACTTCTGCGCGATGCGCTGGTACTTCGGAGCGTTCTCGAGCACGGCGCCGGTGTCGGCCTGGCTCGTGACCTCGCGCTGGATCTCCTGCCACGGCGTCTGGCTCTCCGGCACCGGATAGCCGCCGGCGTCCGCGAGCGCCTTCCGGCGCGCGGCGAGCTCCTCGTCGCTGACCAGCATGTTCGCCGCGCCGCGCTTGAGATCGATGCGCACGCGATCGCCGGTTTTGACGAGCGCGAGCCCGCCGCCGATCGCCGCCTCCGGCGACGCGTTCAGGATGGACGGCGATCCGGACGTGCCGGACTGCCGCCCGTCGCCGACGCACGGCAGCGTGTGCACGCCCGTGCGGATGAGCGCGGCCGGCGGCCGCATGTTGACGACCTCGGCGGCGCCGGGATAACCGACCGGCCCGGTGCCGCGGATGAAGAGGATCGAATTCTCGTCGACGCCGAGCTCGGGGTCGTCGATGCGCCGGTGGTAATCCTCCGGGCCGTCGAACACCACGGCCCGGCCCTCGAACGCCTCGGGATCATCGGGATTCGAAAGATACTGCGTGCGGAACTCTGGCGAGATCACGCTCGTCTTCATGATCGCGGAGTCGAACAGGTTGCCGCGCAGCACCGTGAACCCGCCTTGCGGTTTCAGTGGCCGCTCGAACGGGCGGATGACGCGCTCGTCCTCGATCACGGCACCGCGGCAGTTCTCGCCGATGCTGCGGCCGTTCGCGGTCAGGGCCGATCCGTCGATCAGCCCCTGCCCCATGAGCTCGGCGACCACGGCGGGCACGCCGCCCGCGCGGTAGTAGTCCTCGCCGAGGTATTCGCCCGCCGGCTGGAGATTCACGAGCAGCGGGATCTCGCGGCCGTATTCCTGCCAGTCGTCCACCGTGAGCTCGACGCCGATGTGGCGCGCGATCGCGTTGATGTGGATCGGCGCGTTGGTCGAGCCGCCGATGGCCGAGTTCAGGCGAATCGCGTTGATGAACGCCGCGCGCGTGAGGATGTCGGAGGGCTTGCGATCCGCCTCCACCATCTCGACGATCTGCCGGCCGGTGCGCCAGGCGCATTCCTGCCGGTCGCGGTACGGCGCCGGGATCGCGGCGGAGCCCGGCAGTGACATTCCGAGCACCTCGACGAGGCTGTTCATCGTCGTCGCCGTGCCCATGGTGTTGCAGTAGCCGGTCGACGGCGCCGAGGACGCGACCAGCTTGATGAAGCCCTGGTAATCGATCTCGCCCGCCGCCATCAGCTCGCGCGCGCGCCACACGATGGTGCCGGAGCCGGTCCGCTCGCCCTTGAACCAGCCGTTCAGCATCGGGCCGACGGAGAGCGCAATGGCGGGAATGTTCACGGTCGCGGCGGCCATCAGGCACGCGGGCGTCGTCTTGTCGCAGCCGATGGTGAGGACCACTCCGTCCAGCGGATAGCCGAACAGCACCTCGACCAGGCCGAGGTAGGCGAGATTGCGGTCGAGACCCGCGGTCGGCCGCTTGCCCGTTTCCTGGATCGGGTGCACCGGGAACTCGATGGCGATGCCGCCCGCTTCGCGGATACCCGCGCGCACGCGCTCGGCGAGCACGAGGTGATGGCGGTTGCAGGGCGAGAGATCGCTGCCGGTCTGCGCGATGCCGATGATCGGCTTGCCCGACTGCAGCTCCTCCTGCGACAGCCCGAAGTTCATGTAGCGCTCGAGGTAGAGCGCCGTCATGTCGGCGTTCGTCGGATCGTCGAACCAGGCTCGCGAGCGGAGCTTCCTGTCTGGCTTGCCGGGGTCGCTCATGACCGTGCGTGTTCCGCCGTCACTCCGCGGTCGAAAACCGTAACACCATCCGGTTCACGTAGGTATCGCCGGGGTCGAGCCGCGCCGAGGGGAAATCCGCATGGTTCGGCGCATCCGGGAAGACCTGCGGCTCGAGGCAGAGCGCGTCGCCCTGGCGGTAGATGCGGCCGCCTTTGCCCACGGTGGTCCCGTCGAGGAAGTTGCCGGAATAGAACTGCACGCCGGGCGCGGTGACGAGGAGCTCCATGACGCGCCCGGATCCCGGATCGACCAGCCGCGCGGCCGGCCGGAGCTCGCCCGCCTCGCCGTTCACGATGAAGTTGTGGTCGTAGCCGCGGCCGAAGCGGAGCTGCTCGCTCGCGCCGTCGCGGATGTCGCTGCCGATGCGCTTCGCCTCGCGGAAATCGAACGGTGTGCCGGCGACCGCCCGCCGCTCGCCCGTCGGGATGAGCGTCGCGTCCACCGGCGTGAAGCGATCGGCGAACAGCGTGAGAAGGTGGTCGAGGATGGATTGGTCGCCGGTCGCGCCCGCGAGGTTGAAGTAGCTGTGATTGGTGACGTTGACGATCGTCGGCGCGTCGGTGACCGCGCGGTACTCGATCGCGAGCTCGTTGTCTTCGCTCAGCGTATAGATCGCCGTCACTTCGAGCCGCCCGGGATACCCCTGCTCGCCGTCCGGGCTCACGTAAGTGAACACGGCGCGCGCCGGCGAGCCGCTCTCGGCTTTGGCGAGCGTCCACACGGCCTTGTCGAAACCCCGCGGCCCGCCGTGCAGGTGGTTCGGTCCGTCGTTGACCGGCAGCTCAAAGTCCTTGCCGTCCAGCGTGAAGCGGCCGTGCGCGATGCGGTTCGCGTAGCGGCCCACCGAGGCGCCGAAATACTGCGGCTGGTCGAGGTACTGCTGCGGCTCGTCGTAACCGAGCACCACGTCCGCGCTCGCGCCGTGCGCATCCGGAACGCGCAAAGACTGCAGGGTCGCGCCCAGGGTAATGATGCGCGCCGATACGCCGTGGCGGTTGGTGAGCTCCACGGCCTCGATGCGCGTGCCATCGGCGAGGGTGCCGAAATCGCCCGTCTGCGCTTCAGCGGCGAACGCCGATGCTGCTGGATGACTCAAGGCCGCGCTGACGATGAAGGCTGCAAGTGTTTGTTTTTGCATGTCCACGAAGGCACGAGTCGCCGTGCCTGCCGGTACGCGCCGACCGGCGGCGCCAAATACTCGGACAAAATGGCATTAATCGGCCGCGGACACAAGCCCCGCGCGCCGGTGGAAGCGCCGGGCGATTATCATCGAGCCGGGGCGGCCGGGAACGGGCACGGACCGATGGCGAGACGCGGCAAGGCGGACCCGCGCAGCGACGAGACGCTCGTCCGGCTCTGCAACCAGGGCGACGCGGCGGCAGCGGCGCAGGCGTTCGAGGCGCTGTATCGCCGGCACAAGGACTACGTGGTCCGCGTGGCGCTGCGCTTCGTGCGCGACCCCGACGCCGCGCTCGACGTGCTCCAGGAAACCTTCTCCTACCTGCTGCGCAAGTTTCCGCCTGCCGGCGAGGGCCTGACGCTCACGGCGCCGATGACCACCTTCCTGTACCCGGTCGTGAAGCACTGCGCGCTGACGCTCTCGCGGAAAGAGCATCGCTTCTCCGCGGACGACGTGCACGATCCCGACGACCAGGCAAGCGAGCCGCCGGCGGCTGATCTTCCGGCGCTCAGAGGGTGGTGGGGCGCTGCCCGGCCGTGCCGCCGATGCCGACGATCGGGGTGATCGAGGGCGGGTCGCTCGCCGGAAAACTCTCGCGCGAGGCTTCGTCCGCGTAGCGGTCGAGCTGCCGGTGATCCAGCACGCGGATCCGGTTGTCGACCTCGTGCACACCGGGCACGAACCAGGCGTCCTGGGCCGCGGCGACGCGCTGCCCGGGCTCGGGCTGCACGCCGATCAGCGTCACGATGCGATTCTCGGCACGTACCGCGAGGCGCGTGGCATCGACGCGCGGATCGCGCTCGAGCACGGCCCGCACCGCGTCCGCGATCGCGGCATCGCTGTCGTGCTCGGCGGGCTCGACGTGCAGGCGGTTGTCGACGTCGGCGACGCCCGCCGTCCACCAGGCACGTGCCTCCGCGATCCGGCGGTGCAGCAGGCTTGCGACGCGGCCGTCGAGCCGCACGACGCCATCGCGCACCCGGATGGCGATCGAGCGCTCGCCACCGGGAGCCGCATCGCGCGCGATCGCATAACCGGTGAGCGCGGTCTCAACCGACAACGCGGACTCGAGATCCGCCGCGATGCCGGCGTCGTCATGCGCCGACGCCGGCTGGATGCGCAGCCGGTCGCGGATGCCGAGGCCGGTCGCCTCGGCCGCGATGCGCGGCAGGAGGCGGCGGGCGGCGATACGGGGAAGCGTGCCCTCGAGGGTCAGGGCGTCGTCCTCGAGGCGGATGGCGATGCCGGCCAGCGACCGGAAACGGGGGTAGCGGGCGATCGCGGCCTGGACGGCGGCGACGGGATCGGTTCTGGGCATGGGTAACAACTCCTCGCAGGAACCTCGATGGTGCAAGTCCCGTGCCTGAACCGGATGTGGGGCCGGCACGCGAGGGACCGCTTTCCTTGCATCATGGCACCGGATTCCCTGCCGCGCGAATCCCGCACGGGCCGGCCGTTGCGCGAATCCAGGCGCGGAGCGGCGGGCGCGGCCGGGGGTCGGGACGGACGTTGCCAGGGAGGCGCCTCCGCTGAGGCGTTTCTGGAATGAGAAGCTTTCTCGTCAGTCGGCCGGCTCAGGGGCCGGCGTCGGCCGCGATCACAGCATGCCGGTCAGGTTGAGGAAGAATCCGCGGTGATCGAAGTCGAAGTCGGTCAGGTCGTCCGAGAACTCGCTGAAGTTGTAACCGAGTCCGATCTTCAGGTGATCGCCGGCCTGGCGCGAGACGGTGAGCAACGTGCCGGTGCGCTGCTCGCCCAGGTCCGGCATGTCGAGCAGGCGCCCCTCGACGAGCAGGTCCCAGGCTTCCCGGAACCGGAAGTCGCCGCGCAGCACGTACAGGCTCGCATCGTTCTCGAAGAACTCGGGATTTTCGCGGTCCAGGCTCACCTGGCCCAGGCGGTACGCGTACTTGCCCCCGATGGAGAACGCGGGCGTCAGGTCGTAGGTGAGGTCGAGCGACGCGACGTGGCTCTTCTGCACGAACTCCGCGGTGCTGCCCGCCGGCGTCACCTGGCCCGGGCTCGGCACGTTGCTGAACCACGTGTACTTCGCGAGCGCGTTCAGGCGGTCGTGGTAGACCGGCCGGTACGCGTACCCGACCACGGCCTCGGTGTAGCCGCCGTCGTAGAAGGTACCGAGCGAGCTCGTGCTGTCCGAGTGGTCGAGCTTGCCGAGGAGCCGCGCCGACGGGCTCAGTTGGTACTTGAAGCCGCTGCGGAAGAGCCAGGTCTCGCGCTCGTTGCGCCCGAGATCGAGCTGCTCGACGTCGTCCAGGCGGTACTCGATCGCGCCGGAAAGCTGCAACGCATCGAAGCCGTAACCCGCGTGCACGCCGAGCGCGCGCCGTTCCGTCTCCGCGCCGGTGAGCGAATCCTCGAGTGTGCCGATATCGGTGGAGAGGCCGAGGTTCAGCCTCTCGGTGGGGGCAAGGCTGATCCCGGTCGCATGCGTCAGGCCCGTCGCCGGACCGGCCGCCCGGTAGCGTTCCTCGAGATACACGCTCGCGCTGTCCGAGAAGCGTGACTTGATGCCGGCGACCAGGTTGCCTTCGCCGCCGCGCGTGGGCAGCAGCCCGTTGCCGGTGCGCTCGTTCTCCAGCGTGTAGTTGAGATACACGCTCGTGCGCTCCGAATGCAGGTAGCGGGTTCCGAGCTTGCCGCCGGGCCCGAGATCGCCGTTCGAAACCTCGGTGTCGATGCGCAGGCGCTCGGAGACGCGGTAGGAGGCGCCCGCGCCGTAGCGGCCGTTTTCCGGCCGGCTGGCGGTCGTCGAAAGCGTATCCTGGAGGAACACCCAGGCGTTCCAGTCGGCGCGCGAGTCGTAGCCGAGCTGCAGCACGGCGTCCGCGCGCTCGCCCTGCTCCTGGGTTGCGGGCACGAGCGGAGAGCGGTCGATGCGCTGGTCCTGGCGATAGCCCGCGCTCACGTCCCAGTGCTCGGACAGGCGGTACGCAAGATCGATCTCCTGCGCCCGCGTCTCGACGCCCTGCTCCTGCACCCGGCTGTCGAGCTTCGCGTTCAGCGACAGGTCCTCGAACAGCGGCAGGCTCAACGTGCCGCCGAGGTTGCGCGTGTCCGCGAGCACCGCGAGGCCGGGCGCGGAATAGCCGGCTTCGACGTCCTGTATATAAAGTGTCAGGCGGCCGTTGCCGGCGTCGAGCAGGTCGGCCGTGGCGAGACTCAGGTCGGCCCGGTACGCCTCCGCGTCGATGTCCGCGTACGCGGAGGGGTCGATCCCGGTGAAGCCGAAGCCGCCGTCCGTCGAAAGCTCCGCGGTCGAGACGATGCCGTCGCTGACGCCGCCCTGCAGCTTCAGCCAGGACTCCGAGCTCAGGCGCAACGTGACGTCCGCCGCCTGCAGGGTGCTGTCGCCGTCGTCCTGGCGGTCGCTGCTGGCCGTGAGCCCGAGCTTCACGTGCTCGCCCATCCAGTAGTGCACCTGCCCGCCCGTCGACAGCGCGTCGACGTCCTCGAACCCCGGCGTGTACTCGTAGCGCACGACCAGCCAGGCCTCGTCGCCCGACAGCGCGCCGCTTCGCACCAGCAGGTCGTCGTCCGCCGTGGAGGCGAGCGGCTCCGCCAGCAGAATGCGGCCCTGGAGGTAATCGATGTCGTAATCCATCGCCGGCATCAGGTTGACGACGCCGGTCACGAGTCCGGACGCCTTGTCGCGGATCTCGATGCGTACCCGCTCGGAGCCCGGCAGCAGGTCCTGGCGGTGCAGGAAATACAGTGAGCCGCCGGTACCGCGGAATTCCTCGCGGCTCGGCAGGGTGCCCGGCTCGGCCGCGAATGCGTCGGCCGCGAACCGCTGCTCGCCGAAGGCGGTCGTCCGCTCCGACTGGTAGTGAACGTTGGCCCCGTAGAGACCGCGGTCGACCTGCGCCAGCTCGTTCTGCATGTAGCCGGCCTTGAAGTTGCCCCATTGCGCGTAGCTGTCGCGCTGCCGCACCCGAAGGAAGAACTTGCCCATCGTCGGCGCCATTTCCTCGACCGTGCCGTCGTCGCCGAAGGTCGGGTAGTAGTAATCGGGATCGATGCGGCGGAAGAGCGCGTCCGGCGTCTTTTCCATGAAGTTGCTGAAGAGCGTATCGAGCGGTCCTTCGCGCGTATCGGCGCTGGCGGTCACGTGCCAGTGGTCGCCGAACTTGCCGTTCACGAAGAACGCGAGCCGCCCGTCCGCATGGGAATCGAGCTCGTCGGCGTTGTCGCCGGCGAGCAGGTCCATCGGGCCGCTGGTCTCGCCCGACGAGAGCGTCAGATCGGCCATGCCGACGTAGAACCAGTCGTTCTCCTGGAATTCGAGGTCGCGCAGGTAGAGCTGGCCGTTGCCCTCCTCGTCCAGCACCGCGACCTCGACCGTGTGCATGCCGGTCGGCAGGACTGCTTCGGAGACGAAGTTGCCCTGCGCGTCCACGGGGACGGGGCGTCCCGCCACCCACACCTCGTGGTGCGCCGGAATGCCGCCGCCCTGGACGGTCACCGTGCCGCTGGAGAGGCCGATATTCTGGGTTGCCAGCGCATTCTCGCCCCAGGCGGCGAGCAGCCCGGGTTGCGGCGCCGGCGATGCCTGTGCACCGTCCCCGGACGGGAGCTCCGCATTCGCGTACACGAGCCACAGCGGCCGCGGCAGCGTTTCGTCGAAATTGCCGTCCGGGCCGTAGGCGCGCAGCACGTAGGCGAGCTCGCGCGCCGGCGCGCGAAACTCGCCGGCCGCCGGCCGCCACTCGGCGATGCCGTCGAGCTCGATGGGGATGACTTCGAGGGGCTCGGACCTGAGCGACTGGCCGTTGTCGAAGATGCGCACCTCGGCACGCTCGATGAATGGCGAGTAATTGGTGTACATGCGGAAGCTGACGCTCTCGCCGACGATATTCGGCTGGTCGAGCCAGCCGTCGTACGGCGGCCCCGGCACCGCGGCCTCCGGCGGCGTCGGCGGCAGCGGGTGCACCCTGACGGTGGCCGGGTATGCCGTGACGCTCAGGCGCGGCGCGGACGTCAGGTTGTCGAACCCGAAGCGGATATCGGCCGCGGTGAACGCGACGTCGGTGCAGCGCTGGATGTCGGACGAGCTCTTCTCCGGGTCGTCGATGGGCTCGCCGTCCACGCTGATGCGCATGAGATTCAGGCCGAGCGGGTTCTCCGGATCGATCTCGCGCGAGAGGCGCGTCACCTCGACGCCTTCGTAGTCGTCGAGCAGCGCGAGCTCGTCGTACACGACCTGTACGGCGACGTACGACTCGTCACCCTGGATGAAGCCGGCATTCACGACGTCGTCGGAATAGAGATAGCCGCGACCTTCGAACTCGCGCCTGGATTTCGCCAGCCCGAGGTCCGCGCTCACCGCTTCCATGGCGCGGCGTGCGCGCGAGGCGGAGAGCCCGATGTCGTCGCCGTACACGGAGGCCGTGCGCCGGTTCAGGCGTTCGTTGCGCGTGTAGCCGACGAAGCGCACGCGCACGTTCGTCCTGTCGGCGATGTCCGCCATGGCGCGCTCGATGTCCGCGCCGAGGCCCGGCGGGATGACCGGCTGGCCGTCCGCGAACCCGATGTGCTCGATCGGTCCCCAGGGCGGATCGTAGACCTTCGTGACCACCTCGGCGCCCGGCGCGTCGGGGCAGAGCTGGGGCTCGTCCGGCAGCTCTTTCAGCGGATCGTCGTACCAGAACTCGACTTCGACGCGCCGGTTCAGCGCCCTGCCGCGTTCGGTGTCGTCGGAGGCGAGCGGCCGCGTGGCACCCGCCCCGTCGCTCTCGACCGCGGCCGTCGGCAGGTCGAGCGCGTCCTGGACCGCGAGCGCCACACGCCGCGCGCGCGCTTTCGAGAGCCCGGTCGGCGTGCCGTAGATGCGTTCGACGCGACCGGTGAGCGGCGCATCGTCGGTGAAGCCCACGAAGCGGACGACGACGTTCTGCCGGTCGGAAAGATCCCGGAACGCCTGCCCGATCCTCGCGATGAAGTCGTCGCTCACGTCGATGCCGTCGTCGTCGAAGTGCAGCGGCGGCACGAGATTCTGGATGCGCGCGCGCTTCGCGTAGCCGTCGACGTAGCGCAGCTTGCACACGGTCTGGATGCGGCAGACCTTGACGCGCTTGCTGTCCTGCGGCACGACCACTTCCTCGACGGCGAGGCGCTCGCGAACCTCGTCGTACCAGACCTCCACCTCGACCCGCCGGTTCAGCGCGCGGCCGGCTTCCGTCTCGTTCGACGCCACGGGCTGCGTGTCGCCGGCCCAGTCATACGAAACCGCTTCCGGCGGCAGGGCGAGGGCGGTCTGGAAGTATTCCGCCACCTCGCCCGCGCGCTCGCGCGACAGGCCGATGTTGTCGCCGTAGATGCGGGCCAGCGCGTCGGAAAGCGGCTGGTTGTCGGCGTGGCCGACGAAGTGCAGCCGGACGTTGCGGCGGTGCTGCATCCGCTCGAGGATCCGGCCGAGCTCGGCGAGCGTGGAACCGGGAATGTCCGCGACGCCGGATGCGAAATGGATCGGCGGCACGAGGCCGGTCAGCTTGACGGTCTCCAGGGCCTCCGCGGCGACCTCGCGGGTCGCGAGCGTATCGCCCTCGTCGGCAGCGACGCGATCGGGATCCTGCACCCAGTGCATGAACGGGCCGTCGACCCCGAGGTGGCGCTCGACGGTCTCGCCGAGCGGTGCCTCCTCGACTTCCGCCGCATTCGCCGCCGGCAGGAAGGCCGCCGCGGCGCACAACGAGAACACGCTCAATCGGGTCATGGCGATCACCTGTCGGGACCGGCTGCGTCCGGAGTGTCCGGCGGGCCGCCGAGCCGCCAGTAGATTTCCGGCTCGATGACGAGCTCGTAGCAGCATGCGAGCGCTTGCCACGCGTCCTCGACCTGCGCCTTGACCGCCGCGAGCCGCCGGTCGACCAGCCGCGGATCCTCGACGTCGGCGACGTACGACAGCCGGAGCACCGCGGGTGCCTTGCGCAGCTCCTCGAGCAGCCGGTCGAGGCGCGGGCGCCACTGCTGCCGGATCGTCGTCGCGCCCGGCTCGAACACCGGGTCGGAGAGGTCCAGGTTGACGACGCGGTGGATCGACGCGCCGAAGTCGAAGTTCAGCGCTTTGCCGCGCGTGGCGCGCTGCACCTGCACGGCCGGCGTCGAAAGCCGGTAGCCCGCGGGCAGCGTGCGGTCGTCGAGCTTCAGCACGAAGTTGCTGCCGCGCATCGGGTGCGGCGTGATCGCGCAGGTGATGTGGAAACGGCCGTAACGGTCGGTCGTGACCGCGAGCCCGCGCGCGGTCACGAGCCGCACGCCGGGGAGCCCTTCTTCATCGCCGTCCTGGTAACCGTTCCTGTTGTCGTCGTCGAAAACCTTGCCCGTCACGTCGGTGCAGTCGAAGGTCGGGTCGGGGACGATGCGCACCGTCGCCGACGCCTCGCCGGACAGCGCGTTGCCGGTGAGCGAGCTCGCGGCCCACGCGCGGTTCACGAACTCGCCTTCGCCGACACCGGCGCCGACCGCGAGCAGGAGCTTCAGCGTGTTCCGCCCGGAGGCCGTGAGCGTGAGGCCGGACCAGGCCAGCTCCCGCCCTTCGACCACGGGCTCCACGGGCGTACCGTCGAGGCGTGCCGAGCCGGCGACGTAGAGGAAGCCGGCGGGTATGAGATCGACGACCGCCACGTCCGGCAGCGGGATCTCGAACGTGCTGCTGACCGTGATGACGTACGGCACGAGCTGCCCGCGGGTGACGTCGACGAGCGGCGTCGTCTTGGTGATCGACACGGCGCCCGAGAGCTCCGGGTCGAGCGGGATGTGGTTGTTGAAGATTTCACCGGTACCCGGCAGCGCCGTGCCGTCGAGCCGCAGGTGCAGGTGGTATCTCGTGCCGTCGCTGCGCCCGGGCACGGCGGCGCCGGGATTCAGGGCCGAGGCCTGCACCTCGCAATGCTCCGACGTCCCCGGAACGGCGTCGTCGGCGGAGCCCGGGCAGGCCGGCACGTCGAACGGCGACGTGGCGTCGGACGCCGGTGGAATCATCTCCGACAGGCCGTCGACGTAGCCCGCGCGCGGCGGCGCCACGCGGATCACGTAGCCCGCGCCGCCGAGGCAGCCCGGGTCGGAGAAGTTCAGCACGAACTTGTACCAGCCGTCGGCGAGCGTCACCTGCCCCTGCTGGCGCGGATCGTCGAAGCACGCCTCCGGCACGGCGGCGCCGCCTTGCAGCAGGGTGAGGGTCGCGCCGGCGACGGGCCTGCGCACGAGCGCGTCGTACACGACGCCGTCCGGGTCGATCGGGAGGTTCAGATCGTCGAAGCGGCTTCCGGGCTGCACGACGATCTCGTCGATGCGCTGCGGCCCGTTCGTGAAAGCGGAATCGGCCAGGCCGAGAGCGGCGGTCGACGCGCCTGCGCCGGGCGCGCTGAACACGAGCGCGTAGCGCACGTCGGTCAGGTAGTTCGGCGGCACGCCGGTCATCGCGAAGCGGCCGTCCGCGTCCGTCTGCGTGGCGTGCACGCGCGTGCCGTCGCGCAAGAGCTCCACCGTCCACCCTTCGAGCCGCCGCTCGCCGTCGTCGGCCGTGTCGTCGAAGTCCGTGTCGTGCCACACCGTGCCCACGAGCGTGCCGGATCCCGCCACGCCGCCGACGTCGATCGAGACGCTCGCGCTCGCGGTCTCCTTCGGGTCGTTCCAGTACACCGTGGCGGTGTTGGTGATCGGCGTGCCGATCGCGAGCGTCGAATCGATCGTCGCGCGGAAGCGCAGCACGACCGTGCCGCCCGGCTCGAGCGGTCCGTAGCGCGTGAAGTAGTCCGCGGTGACGAGCGAGCCGTTCACCGTGATGCCGTCGGCCGAGCCGTTCATCGTGGCCGACTGGTCGACGTAGGTGAGGTAGCCCGGGTTCGGCACGGCGAGGTCGTCCGTGATCTCGACGAAGGACGCCGGGACGGACGCGACGTTGGTCACGGTCACGACGTACTCGAGGGTCGCGCCGGGAAGCGCCGTGCCTCCGCCGACGACGGCGACCTGCTTGGTGATCGTCAGCGCCTGGCGGTCGCCGACGATGACGATGGTGGGCTCGGGCCCGGTCGCGGGATTGCCGTCGCCGTCGGTCAGGAGGTCCGGTACTTCGTCGCTGCCGACCACCGCCTGGTTCGAGATCACGGTGCCCGGCGGCACGCCGTCGTCGACGCGCAGGTCGAACTGCACGGTCGCCGTGCCGCCCGCGCTGATGACGCCCTCGCCCGCGCCGGGGACCGGCGGCGTCGAGTCCGACGAGCTGACCGCGATGCCGGCGGCGAGCGGGAACACGCCGCCGTCCGGCTGGCCGACGGGCAGACCGTTCTGCGTCAGCGAATCGGCGACGTAGGTCGTGTTCGCCGGCACGGTATCGCTGAGCTCGGCCAGCGTCGCCGGCACGTTGCCGGTGTTCTCGATCGCGATCGTGTAGCGCAGGACGTCGCCCGGGTCGACGATGCCCGGTGTGCCGAGGTCGTTCTCGAGCGCGGCCGATTTCGCGGCGAACAGGAGCGGCAGGTTGCCGACGATGTCGCGCGTCGGATCGTCGGCCGTCGGCGTGTCCGGGTCGTCGGAGGGCTGGTCGACGACGCCCTTCGCGGGCGCGCTCACGAAGCCCTGGTTCGAGATCACCGTGCCGTCGATCGCATCCGCGCTCACGACCACGTCGAACACGACCGTCGCCACGTGACTGCCGGGCGCCGCCGGCCCGACGGCGTGCAGCGTGCCGGGCGTCGCATCCTCGGGCGCATTCAGCGGTATGCCGGCGGCCAGGGGCGAGCCGCCGCCCGCCGGATCCGGCACCGGATTGCCGTTCAGCGTCGTGCTGCCGGCAACGTAGGCGGTGTTCGCGGGCACCGCATCGACGAGGCGCGCATCGAGCGCGTCGTCGTTGCCGACGTTCTGCACGGTGATGGTGTAGCGCAGCGTCTCGCCCGGCAGCAGCACCGCGGGATCGCCGGTCACGTCCGTCGAGATCTTCTCGACCCTGAAGTCGGGGGCAGCCTCGATCACCACCATCGTCGGGTCCTCGTCGCCCGCGACGTCCGGGTCGGAGGGTCCGTTGACGTTCGGGTCGTCGCTCAGCGCCGTGGCGGCGGCACCGGCGAGCTCTGCCTGGTTCGTGACGGCCGTGCCGTCGGCCAGCGGCACGGCGAGCGTGACGTCGAACTGGAGCGACAGCTCGTCGTCCGCCGCCAGGCTCAGGTTGCGGACGTCGAGCAGGCCCGCACCGTTCGTGCCGCCGTCCGGATCCGTGTTGCTCGCATCGGCGCCCGGCGGGAGCGTGCCGGAGACGAGGGTCAGGCTGCCCGGCACGAACACCGGCGAAGGATTCAGCGCGCCGAGGTCGTCGCGGAAGGTCACGTCGGTCAGCGGGCTGTCGGTGGTGCGCAGGGTCAGCGTGTAGCGGAGCGTGTCGCCGGGCGCCGCGGTCGTCGCCGGGCTCGCGCCGCTCGTCAGGTTCGCAACGCTCTTCTCGAAGAAGAAGCCGGTCAGCGCCGCGATGACGGTGTGGGCGTCCTGGTGATCGAGCACGCCGACGGTGCCGTTGGTCAGCGGCCGCGTGTAGCTGCCGCGGGCGGCGACGCCGGGATCGTTGTCGAACCACTGCACGGCGCCCGCGACGTTGGTGAGCGAGGCGCCGTTGTCGGTGTCGGCGTCGAGCTCCGTCCGGTAGGTGATGACCAGGTGCTCGTCCGCGCCGATGGTGCCGGCCGCCGTGAGGATCTCGAGCTCGAGCTCGCAGCCGGGTGCGCCCGTGTAGTCGAGGCGAAAATCGCTGCCCTGCACCAGCGCGTCCTTGCCGGGCACCGGCGTCGTGCCGTCGGCCGCGAGCACGCGCGCGCTCGCCACGCTCGGCGCCGAGTCGCACATGCCGCCGTCGGGGCCATTCGGCAGGCGGTCGCGGATCGTCGCGTTCCACGCGTCGCCGTTGCCGATGTTGTGGATATCGAGGACGAAATCGCCGGCCTGGCCGAGGTTCAGCGTCGCCGGGCCGGTTTTGGTCAGCGTGAGCTCGGGCGCGACGATCGTCATCGGCTCCGTGATGCCCCACTCGCCGGGCAAGGGTTCGAAGAACTCGCCGTCGATGAGCCGGCCGAAGTCCCACTTCGCCGTGTTGACGAACTGCGTGCCCGGCGCGTTGGCCGGCGTGTTGGCGAGCACGACCGTCAGCTCGAGGATGATCTGCTGCCCCGCCGGGATGATCGGGAAGTCGTCGAACGTGAGAAAGCCGCCCGTGTTCGAGAACGTGTGCGGCACGGGCTGCCCGGTGTCCTTCCAGTACGCGACGTGGCTCACGTACCTCAGGTCCGCCCCGGTCGCGTTCAGGTCGTCCCGGACGGTGACGCCGTGCAGGTCGTTCAGGGATCCGAAACCGTTGATCACGGTCCCCGTCGCCGGGTCGAACAGCACGGGCATCGTCAGCGTGTAAGTGAACGGCACGCCGACGACGGCGGTGCTCTGCCCGGCGGGATTCTGCTTGTCGATCTTCTCGACCGGGATCAGGAAATTCTGGCAGCCCTCCTGGATCGAGGTGGACGAGCTGTTGGTCAGCCAGATCTTGTGGCCGGCGACCTGGTTGCACGCCATCTCCCCGGTGTGCACGACGTTGTCGAAAATGACGATCCAGCGCTGGTCGGTCTGCCCCGGCTGCGTCAGGAAGCTGAAGTTGGTGCTGAGCGGGTTAGAGGCAGGGAAGTTGCGGATCGTACAGTTCCGGTCGACCTGGATCTGCGCCGGCGCGACGTCGCCCGCGAAACCGTCCAGCACACCGTTCGGGAAGTCGGAGCAGTTCTCCGCGCGGGCGGCTGCGCCCGCGCCTAACAGCAGCAACAAGGCACCGAGCCGGATGGCGGCACGCGGTCGAGCGATGATGTCGCGATGGAACATGATCGACCTCGGTCCACCGGGTGTGCGATCGCATCGCCATGACGGATCGAGCTCGATCGGAGAGCTTGATTCTGGCGGTCCCGCTGTCATAGGGCCGGGAAGGGCCCCTTAGACCGGAAACTTTGCGTCGCCACCTTTCGGTGGGTTTGCCTTTGTCTGAATCGAAAGACTTAACTGTCTTTGAAAAGCGACTATCTCTCGAAATGAAAACCTGAAAGGGTGAACGAGTTCACAGGTTGAGGGTAAATTCCCGAGTTATGTTCAGTGGGATCACCTTCAAGCGGCCGGCAGGAAGTCGATCGGGTAGATGATCGTCATCGTCACGATGCCCTCCTTCGCGCCGAAGTCGAAGCCGCGGATGCGTTCCAGGACCTGGCCGACGAGCGTCGGCGCGTCCATGTCGGACGATTCGAGCTCGCACATCGAGACGCTGCCGTCGGGCTCGATGGTGAGCCGCACGACGACCTGGCCGCGCAGCGTCGGATCCCGGCGCAGCTCGCGGTTGTAGAGCCGGTACAGCGCGGCCTTGTAACGGTCGAACACGATCTGGATTTCCTCGTCGGTACGTCCGGCCCCGTGCCCGCCGGACAGCGGCCGGTCCGCGCCGCCGCCGGTCCCGCCGATGGAGCTCTCCACCTGCGTCACGCGGACGCCCGCCATCTGGCCGGCGCCTCCGCCGCCGCCGAAATCGCGGCTGATGTCCCCGAGGTTGATGCCGCCGCTCGAACCCGGGCCCGCGGTGGTCACCATCGCCCGTTCGGGACGGCCGACGGCCGCCTCACCCGCGTTGCTCAGGCTGGCCTGCGAGCCGAGGCGCGCCGACGGCGCGCTTGCGGCGAGGCTCGCGAAGCTCTCGCTGAACGCGAGGATGCCCTTGCTGCGCACCTGCTCCTGCGCGCTCGCCTGTTGCGCCGGCTGCGGCGCGGGCTCCGCGGCCGGCTCGAGCTCGGACGGCGTCTCCTCCGCGACGAGCGGCTCCTCCTCGGGCTCCGGCTCCTCGATCACCGGCTCCGCGACGACGGGCTCCGGCGCCGGCACGGCCTGACGCTCTTCGATGAGCTGCGCCACGCGCTCGGGGACTTCGATGAGCTCCTCGCGCTCGGGTACCGGCAGGACGACGAGCCGGAACACGATACCGACGAGCAGCGAAACCGAAACGGCCAGCGCCAGCGACCTCCGGAAGCGGTGGTCCTCTTCGAGACAGCGCATCCACGGCATGACCTGCGGCCGGTACGGGAGAGTGCTTTCCTCGCGCTCGACGAGCCACTCGGCCTTGCGGCTTTCCTCTTCCTCGAGTGCGTCGATGAGGTCCTCGCCGAGCCAGCCGAGGTTTTCGTTCTCCGCTGCGATCTGCCCGGCGATGACGCGGCGGCGGTCTTCGATTTCCGCGATCTCCGACGCAAAGCGCTCGATGCGCCGGCGGGCGCCGTGCACGACGCCGGCGTCGGCGTTGCCGGATCCGCCCCAGAAGAGCGCCGCGGCGCCGAGCCGGTCCAGCTCCTCGAGTGAGCCGCACACCTGCTCCAGCAGCGTGTACCGGTGCCGCTCCGCCGAACGCGCTTCGAGCTCGCCGTCGACGGCGGTGAGCTCGCGCTCGAGCGCCGCGAGCTGGTCGCGGGCCCGGCCGATGCGTTCGCGCAGCTCGTGCTTTTCCATGGACATGGTCAGGGCCCTCGGAGCGTCAGATCGATTGCACTTTCGACGGCTTCTGGATGACGGCGAGCGACACGTGACCGTAGCCCTGTCCCGTGCAGGCCGACATGATCCGCTTGATCACCGCGAAGGGAACCTGCCGGTCCGCGAGAATCGTGACTTCCTGGCTGCCGGCGACGGTCCGGGTGGCGGGCCCGATGACGTTCGCGCCGAGCTCCGCGAGCCGATCGGTGATGGAGGCGATCGACGCGCGGTCGGCTGCGAGGATGTCCGAGACCTTCGCGACCTCTTTCCCCTGCACCAGGACGTTCTCTTCGCTGACGAAGATCACGACCGTCTCGCGCGGCTTCGAATCCACGGTCGATTCGGGCAGCGTGACGGTCTTCGGCGCTTCCATGACCTCCACCGAGCCCGTGTTGACGAGCAGGAAGAACACCAGGATCGTGAACACGTCCATCATCGACGTGAGATCCATCTTGCCGATCTTCGCCCGGTTCCTCGACATGCGCTTGATACGGCGTGAGCTCCTCATGGCGCTTCTCCAACGGAAATCTGCGTGAACAGCGCATACAGCTGGTACTGCTCACCGCTGGCATCGGGCAGCTCGACGCTGCGCACGACGTCCATGACCTGGATGAGGTAGTCGTAGGGAATCTGCGGCTCGAGCAGCACGGAGGCGGCCTCGTGACCGGGATGCTCCTGCTTGAGCGCGAGCATGTACTCCGAGAGCTTCTCCAGGTCGTACTCGCCGCCGGCTTTCGGTATCGATGCGATGACCGCCCGGCCGTTGGTGATCTCGAGGCCGGCCTCGCGCACGATGACCTCGACCGCGAAGCCCGCCGGTTCCGGCGACGAGCCTCCCGAGGTCGTCGGCAGATCGAGCTCGACGATCGAGAGGCGGGAGAAGACCGCCGTGATCAGCAGGAACGGGACCAGCACCACCATCAGGTTCAAAAAGGTGGTGACGTCGATCTCGATGCCGTACTTCGTGCGCCGCCTGTAATGATGCCGTCTGGCCATGGGGTGAGCCTCAGGCCGCGATCTCGAGCTGCCGCTTCGCCCGCTTCGAGAAGACGTTCAGGGTCTTGACGGTGGCCATCTCCAGGCTGTCGACGATGTCGCCGGTCTTGCTCGTCAGG
>DASVDR010000001.1 GCA_036381015.1 Gammaproteobacteria bacterium | reverse complement strand
CGCGATCGAACTCCGCGAGCCGCTCGAGAAAGCGCGCCTCCGCCGCGCTGATGTGCGCGCACAGCTCCACCATCTCCCGCCCGAGCGCCTCCGCCCGCAGCTCCTCCGGGAGCGGCTCGCGCGGGATCACGCAGCTTGAATGCTCTTCGATCGGAGATGCTTCCATGCCCGCCCCTATAGCTATATATGTGTACAGTATTATGAGCGATAATCTGTGACTCATCAACCCACTTGGACGCTCCGGAGGACTACTGAGGCGGCCATCGAAAACGGCGCGCCGTCAGCCCATGGACCAAGCGTGCACGTGATTCCTCGGCTTCGAGCAGTCATTGACATCTCTACATGTGTAGATAACAATCTCTGCGACCGTAGAGACGGGGATTCGACGTCGGGGCCGGCGAGACCCGCTTTCCAGACGGGGATGTCGCGAAGTTAGGTGCGGGACCGACGTTTCGGGACCCGACCGCCGATGTCGACGAGGCGGGGAGATGATCCTCCCGTTCGCGGCTATCGCACATCCACGCCGACCGGGCAATGGTCGGAGCCCTTCACCTCGGGCCAAATGAACGCGTCCGTTACGCGCTTCGCCGCGCTCGGCGACGCCAGCACGTAGTCGATCCGCCACCCGACGTTCCGCTCCCGCGCGCCGCCCCATTGCCGCCACCACGTGTAGTGGCCGCTCTCGCCGGGATGCCGCACGCGGAACACGTCGACCCAGCCCGCTTCGATCCACCGCGACATCTCGGCCCGTTCCTCCGGCAGGAAGCCGCTCGTCTTCGTGTTGTCGCGGGGACGGGCGAGGTCGATCTCCTCGTGCGCGGTATTGAAGTCGCCGATAACGAAGACATCGCCGCGCCCACGGAGACCTTGGATGCGGTCGAAGACGGCGCGGTAAAACTCGAGCTTGTACGGCACGCGGCTGTTGTCGCGGTTCCTGCCGCTACCCTTCGGAAAATAGCCGTTGACGACGAACGTCGACCCGAAACGCGCGATGATCAGACGCCCTTCCACATCGAAGCGGGGCTCGCCGAACCCGATATCCACGGCATCGGGCTCGGCGCGGGAATAGAGCCCGACGCCGCTGTAGCCCGGGCGCTCGGCCGGCGCGAAGCACGCATGCCAGCCGGGCGGAATGCAACCGGCGTCGAGCTGCTCGGGCCGCGCGCGCACCTCTTGGATACCGACGATATCGGCCCGGGACTCGCGTAAGAATCGGGGAAAGCCCTTCTTCGCGCACGCACGAAGGCCGTTCACGTTCCAGCTCAGAATCCGCATCGCGGGGGCAAATGTACTGTATACGAGCGATCGGGATGAGGCGGCGGAACGATTCGCTCGCGCGTCCGAGGCGGCGAAGTCGCACCGGCCCCGCAATATTTCCGGCGCTGCCGCGTTATACCCGCCGGAGGGGCGTAATGACGGATCCCGAGTTTGGCGCGTTCATCAAGAGGGAGCGGCAAAGATTCGTCGGCTTCGTGCGCGCCTTGTGGGTGCTCGCGAAGCTGTTCTTCGGCTTCGGCGGCGGAGGATCGCACGACGGAAGGCGCAGGCGGCGCCGCAGACGGCCGCCGGTCGAGAGATCCGAGGAATGGCTGTCGGGAACGGACGATGTTTTCCAGCGGTACTGGCGAGAGGAAGGCAAGCAAGCCTATGAAGCCTACATCGCAAGGAAGCGAGACAAAGGCGAGTCCGATGAGCCGGCATGACGAAACGGCCGTGACGGCGAACCGTCACGCAGCGACGCGCTCGCCGGGCTCCGGCAAACACGTCGAGCGCTAGTCCCGCGGCAGCGCGAAGACCATGTAGGAGCCCTTCGGCTCTTCCTCCTCCTCGTCGTCGGGACCGAGCCGCGGAGCGAAGAGACCCGCGCCCGCGGCCACGGGCACGGCGAGGTACTGCCGCCCGTCGATCTCGTACGTGGCCGGGATGCCTTCGGAGCCGGTCGGGAGCTCGTAGGACCACAGCACCTCGCCGTTGTCGCGGTCGTACGCCCGCAGCATCCGGTCGGACGCGGTCGCCACGAAGACGAGGCCGCCGGCGGTGACGAGCGGCGCGCCGCGCGGCATGTGCGCGCCGGTATTCGTGCCGAGCGCGGGAACGGTGCCGTTCGGCACGCGCCACTTGATCTCGCCGGTGTTCAGGTCGTAGGCGGTGAGATGCGACCACGGCGGCCCGATCGCCGTCATGCCGGTCTCGGGGCTGAACAGAAAATCGTAAGGCGCGGAGTAGCGGACCTCGCCGTCGGCGGCCGCCGCCTCGGCCTCGGCGCGCGCGGCCGCGGCCTGCTCCGGCGTCACGATCGACCCGACCACCGTCCGCGCCGACGGCTCGTCCTCCGTCAGCTCGACCCGCAGCATCACGGGCAGGTTCTTCGAGACGACGTACATCTCGCCGTTGATCGGATCGACGGCCGAGCTGCCCCAGTTCGCGCCGCCGTTGTGCCCCGGCATTCCGATCGAGCCTTCGAAGCTCGGGGGCGTGAAGAGCCCCTCGTTGCGGGAGTTGCGGAGCCGCTCGCGGAGGAGCTCCTGCTCCTCCTCCGGCAGGAACGGATTGATGTCGTCCGCGGTAAAGGATTGCACGGCGAACGGCGGCGGCGCGGTCGGGAAGGGCTGCGTCGGCGACGCGTGCTCGCCCGGCACGTCGGACTTCGGCACCGGACGTTCCTCGATCGGCCAGATCGGCTCGCCGGTCAACCGCTCGAACACGAACAGGAAGCCGTGCTTCGTGGCCTGGGCGACGACGTCGACCTCGCGGCCTTCATGACGGATCGTGAGCAGCTTGGGCGCTTGCGGAAGGTCGTAGTCCCACAGGTCGTGATGCACGAGCTGGCGATGCCAGATCCGTTCTCCGGTGCGCGCGTTCAACGCGACGAGGGAGTTGCCGAAAAGGTTGTCGCCCTCGCGATCACCGCCGAAGAAGTCGTAGCGCGGGCTGCCGAAAGGAATGAACGCGATGCCGTTCTCCTCGTCGACGGTGAATTCGCTCCAGTTGTGCACGCCGCCCGCCGTCTTGTACGCGCCTTCCGGCCACGTGTCGTAGCCGAACTCGCCGGGATGCGGGATGCTGTGAAACACCCAGCGAAGCTCGCCGGTCACGACGTCGTACGCCTGCACGTTGCCGGGCGTCGATCCGTAGCCTGCGCCTTGCGCGGGCAACGACACGATCATCAGATCCTCGAAGACGCGGCCGGGATTGTTCGTCTGCAGCGGGCGGATGTTGCTGACGTCGCGGCCTTCCGCCGCGAGCGCGTCGCGAAGGTCCACGCGGCCGCCGTCGCCGAAGTCCGTGATCGTCTCGCCGGTGCGGGCATCGAGCGCCGTCAGGAATCCGGCGTTCAGATAGAGGAGCCGCCGGTCCGAGCCGTCCTCGCTCTCCCAGTAGTTGATGCCGCGAGCGGTAACCGGCCCTTCGTGCGGATGCGCCCAGAGCTCCTTGCCCGTTTCCGCGTCGAGCGCGACGATCTCGTTGTCGCGCGCCAGCACGTACATCACGCCGTCGACGACGATCGGGTTGAACAGAACGTTGCGGTCGCCCACCGGGAAAGTCCAGACGACCTCGAGCTCGTCGACGTTCGACCGGTTGATCTGGTCGAGCGCGGAGTACTGGGAGGCGTGCGCACCGCCGCCGTAGGTGCGCCAGGTCGTGTAATCCTGGGCCGAGGCCGTGCTCGCGGCGGAGCCGAGCGTCGCGGCCACCGCGGCCGCAATCAGTCGTGCCGCAAAGATTCTCGTCTCGCTGCGCATCACAACTCCAATCTGGTCACGAAATGAAACGCGGGCGCCGAGGGGAACCCGTGCGCGGCGCCTTCCGCGCCGCCGCGGGCCAGGGCGAGTTTAGCGGGATTCGGACGGCCCTGCCTCGGCGATCTCTTTCATCCGCCGCAGGGCGGCCTCGAACATCGCCCGGCGCCGCGCGATGTCGGCGTCCTTGGCGGCCTGGTCCGGCTTGTCCGACACGTCGTACATGAGCGTGTAGAGCAGCTTCGACGTCGTCTCCGTGACCGGCTTCGCCTCCATGTAGCCGTGATAGAGATCGTAGAACCGGCCTTCCCGCACGGGTTGCGTGTAGCCGTAGGAAAGATCCGTCAACCCTACCAGCACCTCGGTGATGCGCCCGCCGGCAAGGCTGCGCACGGTTCCGATGCCGCCGTCCCCGGACACGATCGTGCAGTCCACGTCGAGCCATTCACTGATGTCGCAGTAGCCGCCGACCTTCTCCCAGACCTCCTCGGCCGGTTTCGCGATGTCGATTTCCATTTCGATCGTGACGTATTCGGGCTCCGCGAGCGCCGTGTCGAGACAAGCCGCGGACGCGAGCGCGACGAATGCGGTCATCAGGCGTTTCATTGTTCTTGTTCCTCTCGAGGTGTGGCCGACGGGCGCGGCAAGCCGGCTGCGCTGCTCCCGGTCGGGTAGACGGTCCGCTCGGGAGTATACCGTCGCCCGTGCCGCCGCCGCAGCGAGCCGCCCGACGCCGTCGAACGCCGGCTTCGGCGCAGTGCCGCCCGGCCTCCGGCGATCCATTGACCCGTCCCGGGGTGTTCTATAACGTCGATCGAGGCTCACGGGAGCGCAATCGGACGGGCGGCACGGCCGCCGCGGGCGCCATCGAACGCCCCGCCGGCCTCCGCAGCCGGACGAATCCCGAAAGGGGGAGCCCAATGACCGATCGGTACGCCGAGGCGCACGCGCGCTCGCTCCGCGACCCCGAAGCGTTCTGGGCCGAAGCGGCGCAAGGCATCGACTGGATCGAGCCTTGGCGCCGCGTTCTCGACGACTCGAATCCGCCGTTCTACCGCTGGTTCGACGGCGGCGTCCTGAACACCTGCTTCAACGCGCTCGATCGTCACGTCGCGTCGGGCCGTGCAGACCAGCCCGCGCTGATTCACGACAGCGCGATGACCGGGCGGATCCGGACCTTGAGCTACGCGGAGCTTCGCGACCTCACCGCGCGCTTCGCCGGCACGCTCGCACGGCTCGGCGTCGGCAAAGGCGATCGCGTGATCGTCTACATGCCGATGGTGCCCGAGGCCGCGGTGGCGATGCTCGCGTGCGCGCGGCTCGGCGCCGTGCACTCGGTCGTCTTCGGCGGCTTCGCCGCGCACGAGCTTGCGAAGCGCATCGACGACGCACAGCCGCGGCTGATCGTCACTGCAAGCTGCGGTCTCGAGCCCGGACGGGTGCAGGCTTACAAGCCCCTGGTCGACGCCGCGCTCGCACAAGCTTCGCACCGGCCCGAAGCCTGCATCGTCCTCCAGCGGCCGGAGTGCACCGCCGAGCTCGGCGTCGGCGACGTCGACTGGAACGACGCGATCGCGGAGGCTCCGGCGCACCCCTGCGTGCCGGTCGCCGCCACCGATCCGCTCTACATTCTCTACACCTCCGGCACGACCGGGCAGCCGAAAGGCATCGTGCGCGACAACGGCGGCCATGCCGTCGCGCTCGCCTGGACGATGCGGGCGATTTACGGCGCGGACGCCGGCGACGTCTACTGGGCGGCATCCGACGTCGGCTGGGTCGTCGGGCATTCGTACATCGTCTATGCGCCGCTTCTCGCCGGTTGCACGACGGTGATGCTCGAAGGCAAGCCGGTCGGCACGCCGGATGCCGGCACGTTCTGGCGCGTCGTGGAGCGGCATCGAGTGAAGGTCATGTTCACCGCGCCGACGGCGCTGCGCGCGATCCGGCGAGAGGACCCGGAAGGCGCGCTCATCGCGAAGCACGACCTCTCGCCGCTCGAGGCGCTGTTTCTCGCGGGCGAGCGCACCGATCCGGAAACGCTGAATTGGGCGCTCGAGAAGCTCCGCGTGCCGGTCATCGATCACTGGTGGCAGACGGAGACCGGCTGGCCGATCACGGCGAACCCGCGGGGGCTCGGCCTGTTCGAGACCCGCGCCGGCTCTGCGAACAAGCCGATGCCCGGCTGGGACGTGGAGGCCCTCGACGAGCACGGGCGCCCCGTGCAACGGGGCGCGATCGGCGCGCTCGCCTGCAGGCTGCCGCTTCCGCCCGGCACGCTCTCGACGTTGTGGGGCGCCGACGAGCGGTACCGAGAGGCGTACCTCGCGCAGTATCCGGGGTACTACGCGACGGGCGACGCGGGCTGCATCGATGTCGACGGCTACGTGCACGTGCTGACGCGCACCGACGACGTCATCAACGTCGCCGGGCATCGCCTGTCGACGGGTGCGATCGAGGAGGTGCTCGCGATGCACCCGGACATCGCGGAGTGCGCGGTGACCGGCGTCAAGGACCCGATCAAAGGTCAGGTTCCGCTCGGCTTTCTGTGCATGAAGGCGGGGCACGCGCGCGCCGAGGCCGACGTCGTCCGCGAGGCGATCGCCCTCGTTCGCGAGAAGATCGGCCCGGTGGCCGCGTTCAAGCGCGCGGTCGTCGTCGAGCGGCTACCGAAGACCCGATCGGGGAAAGTCTTGCGCGGAACGTTGCGCAAGATCGCGGACGGCGAGACGTACTCGGTGCCCGCGACGATCGACGATCCCGCGATTCTCGAGGAGATCGCCGCGAAGCTCGAGCCGAAGGCTTAGCGCGAGACGACAGGTCCTACCGGAACAACGACAGGTCGATCGACTCCGCCATCGCCTCGTACCCCGCATCGCTGCCGTGCAGAAAATCGCCGGCGTGCATCCCTTCGGCGATCTGCGACGGCTTCTCCGGGTCGCGCAGCACCGCGTCGAAATCGAGCACCGCGTCGAACTCGCCGCTCTCGCGGATCCAGTCGTTGATCGCTTGCCGCGCGGCTTCGCCGTCCTCCGAGAAATAGCCGGCGCCCTCGTACGGCGCGATCGTTGCGCCGTAGATCTTCAAGCCTTTCGCGTGCGCGCGGGCGATGAGCTGGCGGTAGCCGGCGATGATCGATTCCGCGCTGACCTCGACGCCCTGCGGGAAGGCTCCGCCGCGGCCGCCCTGGCCCCCGAAGTTGCCGAAGCCGATCCCGAGATCGTTGACGCCCTCGAACACGATCACGTGCGTGAGGCCCGGCACGGAGAGCACGTCGCGATCGAAGCGCGCGAGCGCGCTCTGACCGGCGCCGTCGGCGAGGACGCGATTGCCGCTGATGCCGTGATTCACGACGCCGAAAGGCGCGCCCGGACGCGCCGCGAGCCGCGCGGCGAGGTAATCGGGCCACCGGTGGTTCGCGCCGGGCGTGGAGCCGACGCCGTCCGTGATCGAGTCGCCGAATGCGACGACGACGCCGGCGGCGTCGTCGCTTCTGACCGCGATGCCCGACAGGAACGCCCGCGACTGGATCGTGTCCGCCGGCTCGAACGTGCCCGACGTGTGGTCGCCGGGCGCCGAGACGAACGCCGTTTGCATGCCGGTCGGATGACACGTGCACGGCCCCGTGTCGCTCGGGAAGTAGAGGCTCACCGACAGGATCTCGAGCTCGTCGACCGCGAGATCGACCGGGTCGCTCACGAGCGGCGCCCCGGGCGGAATGACCGCGGACGTCGCGCCGCCGAACCTCACGACGCGCTCGGTGGCGGGCTCGAGCTCGCCGTCGGCGTTCGCGATCGCGATGCGTGCGGCGCCGATCTCGAGCGGAGCGGTGCCGTACTCGTTCGTGAGCCTCAAGCGCACCTGATCGCCGCCGGCGCTCAGGCGCACGATCTGGCGAATCGTGACGTCCGAGAAGCTCGGCGTGGCGGGAAACGGGCCCGCGCCCGCGGCCCTCGGCGGGACCGGCGAGGCGCCCCAAGTGCCGACCCAGGCCCCCTGGGCCAAGGCGACGGCGTTGACGAGCAGCAGAGCGGCGGCGATCGGCAGTCGGAGCGTCATTGTCGTTCTTCCTCCGCGGCGGTGGCCGGTTCGGGACCGATTTTACACAGGGCGTGCGCCGGGGCCGCAACGCTGCCCGAAAAGGTCACTCGGGCACCCAGACGAAGCCTCCGGCGCGGCGCTCGCGTTCGCATCGTCATCCGCGCAGCGCGCGTATCCAGTCGTCGAAGCTCGGGCCTTCGCCGGCCGCGATCCTCACGCGGCTCGGCGCCCGCGCCCGGAGCCGCGCCGCGCCCTCGAACCGCACGTCGCTCGGGTTGTAGCCGAAGTGCCTGCGGAACGCGCGCGTCAGATGCGCGTGGCTCGTGAAGCCGTAGCATGCGGCGATCTCCATGATCGGCCGCCTTTCCGCCGGGTCCGCGAGCAAGGCGTGCACGCGGATCAGGCGCCGCGTTTGAATGTACTTGTGCACGCCGCCGCGCGGTTTCATGAGGTCGTAAAGCCGCGTGCGCGATATCCCGAGCGCGGCGCAGATGCTGCCCGGCGAGAGATCGGGCGAGCAGAGGTTGCGGTCGATCAGATCCGTGACGCGCTGCATCTGCAGCGCGTCGATCTGCTCGCGGGCGCGTTCCCGAGTCTCGGCGGACGGCACGATGCAGGCCGCAACGAGATCGCAGGTCGCTCGAACGATGTACGGCGCCTGCGCCTGCTCGAGCTCCGGGAGCCGGCGTTCGAGCGACGCGACGTAATCGGCGAGCAGGGCGCCCGCGGCCCCTCTCACGACGAGGCCGTGCAGGTCGACGGGAGCCGGCAGCACGGAATGCATGACGTCTCTCGGGACGACCAGCGAGACGACCTCCGCCGGCGTCGCACGCGTCTCGAGCGGGCACCCCATGTCGAGCACCGACACGCTGCCCGGCTCGATTCGGATCCCGTCGCCGTCGACCTCTCCGACGTAGCCGCCCCGGAGATAGAGCTGCACGAGGTAGTGGTCGATCAGATCGGTGCGCACCTGCCGGGGCGTGCGCAGGAAGCGCTGGCCGTCGAACGGGGTTCGGACGACGATCAGCTCCCCGAGATGGTAGGCATGGGCCTCGGCGGCGAAGCCGCCGGCGCGGTCGCCGAGGGGCGCGACGTCGAACACGACCGAGATGCGGTCGCGCCACGCTTCGAACTGCTCGGCGCGGCCGTAGTCGCGGCTTCGAAAGCTCGTCGCCGGAATCGGCTCCAGCGGCGTCGTGTCCCCCATCACGTTTTTTTGCCCCCCGGACCGAGCGTCAAGCGGGCGGGACGCTCGGCTAAAGACGCTCCTCCCGGCGCGTGCCACGATAGCACGGTTCAGCCGGCGTCCGCCGCCCGTTGCGGCGCTCGACGCCGGTGCAGGGCTCGCATTGCTCGCCTGTGGCCCGGTGACGGTGCCCGGTTCGCGCCCTCCAGGCGCGGCCGGACGCCTCATCAGGGCCGCAGGCGGCCCTTCGCGGGCCGGCTCCGCGCCGTTCGGTCGGTATCGGTTAGCATCGCCGGATCACACAGTAAGCTGTTACGCATTCGCGTAGTCGCTCGAGCGGGGGGTGTGATGCCGATGACCGGAACCCGGGTGCTTGCCGTCGCCTTTCTGATCGCCGGCACTGCCGAGTCGCAGGGGTTGACGCCGACGGATCTCGCGTCGCTCGCGCGGCTGTCCGATCCGCAGGTCTCGCCCGACGGCTCCGCGGTCGTGTACGTCCTCCGCGAGACCGACCTCGACGCCAACCGCGGGCGCACCGACCTCTGGCTGCTCGACCTCGACGAGCCGGGCGCGGTGCCCCGCCGGCTCACGACCGACCCCGAGAACGACGACGCGCCGCAATGGAGCGCCGACGGCGCCTTCGTCTATTTCATCTCCGGCCGCTCCGGCTCCGATCAGGTTTGGCGGATCCCGGTCTCCGGAGGCGAAGCGACGCAGGTCACGGACTATCCGGTCGACGTCGCGAACCTGCTCGTCGCACCGGCCGGCAATCGGATCGCGTTCACGGCGGTGGTCTTTCCGGACTGCGAGACGCTCGCCTGCACGCGGGAGCGGCTCGATCGCGAGCAGGACAGCGCACGAAACGGCATGCGGTACGACCGGCTCTTCGTTCGCCATTGGGACGCGTGGAGCGACGGCCGCCGGTCGGCGCTGTTCACGGCCGAGGTCGGCGACGATGGGAAGGTCGAGGGCGAGCCGGTGAAGGTGTCGGACGGGCTCGACGGCGACGTGCCGTCCGTGCCTTTCGGCGGGCGCGAGGAGATCGCGTTCTCCGCCGACGGCGAGACGCTCTTCTTCGCGTTGCGCGAAGCCGGGCAAACCGAGCCACGCTCCACGAACTTCGACCTGTTCCGCGCGGCCGCGGACGGCTCCGGAACGCCTGAGAACCTCACGGCGGACAACGACGCCGTCGACACGCACCCGGTGATCTCGCCGGACGGCCGCCTGCTCGCGTGGACCGCGATGCGCCGTGCCGGATACGAATCCGACCAGCTCGACGTGATGCTGCGCGATCTCGAGACCGGCGAAACGCGCAATCTCACGGCCGGCTGGGACCGCTCCGCCGAGGAGGTCGCTTTCGGCGCCGACGGCGACGCGCTGTACGTCGCGGCCTTCGACGTCGGCACTCGGCCGCTCTTCCGGATCGACATCGAATCCGGAGCCGTGAAGCCGCTGACTCGAGGGCTCGCCGCATCCGCGCCGCGCATCGCGGGTGACCGCGTGATCTACGTGCAGGAGTCGTTCGCCGCCCCCGCGGATCTCTACTCGGTGCCGATCGCGGGCGGCGAGCCCGCGCGGCTCACGGCCGTGAACGCCGACGCGCTGGCCGACGTCGAGCTCGCCGGTTACGAGCAATTCAGCTTCACGGGCGCGGACGGGGATACGGTCTACGGGTACGTGATGCGGCCGGTCGGGTTCGAGGAAGGGGAAAGCTACCCGATCGCGTTCCTGATCCACGGCGGCCCACAGGGCACGTTCAGCGAAGGCTGGAGCTACCGCTGGAACCCGCAAACGTACGCGGCGCTCGGCTACGGCGTCGTGACGGTGGATTTTCACGGCTCGCGCGGCTACGGGCAGGCGTTCGTCGATTCGATCAACCGCGACTGGGGCGGCAAGCCGCTCGTCGACCTCCAGCGCGGGCTCGCGGCCGCGATCGAGCGCTATCCGTGGCTCGACGGTGATGAGGCCTGCGCGCTCGGCGCCTCCTACGGCGGCTACATGATCAACTGGATCGCGGGCAACTGGCCGGATCGCTTTCGCTGCCTCGTCAACCACGACGGCGTATTCGATCTGCGAAGCTTCTATTACGCGACGGAAGAGCTCTGGTTCCCGGAGTGGGACATGGGCGGGGCGTACTACGAGAATCCCGAAGCGTACGAGCGGTGGAACCCGGTGACCCGCGTCGACGCGTGGCAAACGCCGATGCTCGTGATACACGGGCTCGAGGACTTCCGCGTGCCGATCGAGCAGGGGCTCGGGGCGTTCACCGCGCTCCAGCGCCGAAGCATCCCTTCGCGTCTGCTCGTCTTTCCGGACGAGAACCACTGGGTGCTGTCGCCGGGAAATTCCATTCAGTGGCATGAGACGGTGGCGGCCTGGCTCGCCGAATACCTGAAGGGCGGCGCGTCGCACTGACCCGCCCCTTCCCCGTTGCAGACACCGAAAGCGCTCGCGGCGCGGCGCGCCGGGGCGCCCCTTCGAACGTGACGTGCGTCACATCGCGCCGGCGCCGGAGGGAACCGAACGCCGCCCCAACCGTGAGACACGTGCGGAGGTGCTCGATATGTTGTCTGCACGAATCGTCAAAACAGGAACCGTTTTGTTGTGCGCCGGCGCCGTCGCCGCCTGCTCGAGCGGCAGCGACGATGCGACCGGCACGCTGACGTTGTCGCTGATGGACAGGCCGGTCGACGGCGTCACGGAGCTCAACGTCACGATCAGCGAGGTCTGGCTCAAGCCGAAAGGCGAGGGGCCCGCATTCGAGCTCGAGATGACGTCGACGCCGCTCAAGGTGAATCTGCTCGCGCTCGACGACGAGAATGCCTCGGTGCTCGTCGACGAGGCCGTGGTGCCCGCGGGCGCCTACAACTGGGTGGAATTGAAGATCGAGGATGCGGAGATCGCGGACTCCTACGCGATGACGACCGCCGGCGGAATGGTGCCGGTCGACGTCGACGTGCCGAGCGGCAAGATTCGGCTCGTCAGCGGCTTCGACGTCGGCGCCAACCAGGCCGTGCGGTTCCTGTTCGACTGGGACGTGCGCAAAGGTTTGACGGAGGCGGTCGGCCGCGAAGGGCTCTTGCTGCGGCCCGCGTTCCGAATCCTCGATGCCGAGGAGCTCGGATCGATCAACGGCACCGTCGCTGCGTCCACGATCAGCGGAGAGACGAGCTGCCAGGACGTCGTCGATCCGAACGCCGGCGGCAAGGTGGTCTACGTTTTCGCGGGCGACGTGACGCCCGACGATATCGACGGCGCCGATCCGGAGCCCGTCACGACCGCCGATGCGGTCTTCAACCCCGGCACGGGCGATTACGACTACCGCGCCGTCGTGATGCCCGGTGACTACACCGTGGCTTTCACGTGCCAGGGAGCCGACGACACCGACGATGCGAGCGAGGATCTCGTGTTCCTCGCACCCACGGCCGGAGGCGTCGTCACGGTCACCGCGGACACGCCGGTCGAGGACGTCGATTTCTGACGGCCGGGGAGCGTTACTCGAAGCCGCAGACTTCCTGATCCCCCGCGCGAGAGTCGTGTCGCCCGAGGCGGCGCGGCGGTCGATTTGACACCGCCTGCTCGGCGGCGATACTGGCTCTCGTTCGGGGGATTCGGAACTGCGAAGAACAATGAGACGCTCCACGCGCTATCTCCGGCTCGCCGCGGCGGGCCTGCTGTCCGCTCATCTCACCCCCGCCCTGTCGTTCACCGCCGAGGAGGCGGCGGCCGGGCGCACCGCCTTCGCGGAGCACTGCGCGATGTGCCACGGAGAGGATCTGCGCACGCTGCCGAACGCGCGGCTCGCAGGGCCCGAATTCGTGAGCCGATGGCGGAACCGCAGCACGAACGAGCTGCTCGCGCAGCTGCGCTCGACGATGCCGCCGGAGGGACCGGGCGCGTTGCCGGAAGAGACCTACGTGAACGTGGTCGCGTACCTCCTCGAGCGCAACGGCGCCACGGCCGGCAACGCGCCGCTGACGACGGCGACCGCCGTGATCGGCACGCTCCTGCCGGCGGCGGGGCCCTCCGGCCCCGGGGAGCCGGAGGCCGAGCCGATCGGCGTGACCGTCGCCGGAGCCGTCGAAGGCTTCGAGCCGATCACCGACGAGATGCTCCGCGAGCCGCCGCCCGGAGACTGGCTGATGCTCCGGCACGACTACGACGCGTCGAGCTTCAGCCCGCTCGACGAGATCACGCCGGAGAACGTGCATCGGCTCCAGCTCGCGTGGATCTGGCCGATGCGGGACGGCGGCACGAATCAGCCTTCACCGCTCGCTCATGACGGCACGATCTACCTCAACAACACCGGCGGCGTCGTGCAGGCGCTCGACGGCCGCGACGGCAGCCTGATCTGGGAGCATCGCCTCGAAGACAACGTCGCGATGCGCGGCATGGCCCTCTACGACGACAAGCTGTTCCTGCAGAGTGCCGGCCGCATCGTCGCGCTCAATGCGCGCACGGGCGAGACCGAGTGGAACGTGCAGATGCCCGACGGCCGAAGCAGCAGCAGCGGCCCGCTCGTCGCGAACGGTCTCGTCATCGAGGGCATGGGCGGCTGCTCGAGGTACGAGGAGCAGAAGTGCTTCATCAGCGCGTACGACGCGGACACGGGCGAGCAGGTGTGGCGCTTCCTGACGGTCGCGCTGAGCGGCACGCCGGGCGGCGACAGCTGGGGCGACCTGCCCGACCTCTACCGTGCCGGCGGCGAGACCTGGATCACCGGCAGCTACGATCCCGAGCTCAATCTCACGTACTGGGGCACGGCGCAAGCGAAGCCGTGGATGCCGGCGAGCCGCGGCATGGAGACGCTCGATGTCGCGCTCTACACGAGCTCGACGGTGGCGCTCGATGCGTCCACCGGAAAGCTCGCGTGGTACTACACGCACGCGCCCGGCGAAGCGCTCGATCTCGACGTCGTCTTCGAGCGTGTGCTCGTCGATGCCGGCGACGACAAGTGGGTCTTCACGATCGGCAAGGACGGCGTCCTTTGGAAGCTCGACCGCCGCAACGGCGCGTACATCGACCACGTCGAGACGATCTTTCAGAACGTGTGGGCGAGCTTCGATCGTGAAACCGGCCGTCCGCGCTACCGGCAAGACATCATCGACCACAAGATCGGCGAATGGATCGACGGCTGCCCGAGCACGGAAGGCGGCAAGAACTGGCCGGCGATGAGCTTTCATCGCCCGTCGCGACAGCTGATCATCCCGCTCTCGCAGAGCTGCATCTCGATCAGAGCGCAAGCGATCGAGCAGCGCCCCGGAGGCGGCAGCGCGGGCGGAGCGGACCGGCGCTTCTACGAGATGCCGGGCACGGACGGCAAGATCGGCCGCCTCGCGGCGTTCGACGTGGATACGCTCGAGGAAAGCTGGGCGATCGAGCAGCGCGCGCCGTTCCTGACCGGCGTGCTGTCCACCGCCGGAGGCGTCGCGTTCGTCGGCGATCTCGACCGCGTCTTCAAGGCCGTCGACGTTCGCGACGGCCGGGTTCTGTGGCAAACGCGGCTCGCGACATCGGTGCAAGGCTTCCCGATCAGCTTCGAGGTCGACGGCAAGCAATACGTCGCGGTGACGACCGGGCTCGGCGGCGGCAGCCCGCGGCTCGTCCCGGCGCTGCTCGCGCCGGAGATTCAGCCGCCGAACCGCGGCCACGCGCTCTACGTGTTCGCGCTGCCGGACGAGCCGTAGGCGCCGGAGCGCCGGCCCGACCGGCGAGGATTTCGGCGCTGGCGCGACCTGCCGAGATAGGAAGCGATCGAAGCGAGGCCGTCGAGCACGATCTTCACGGCCATCAGCGCCACGACCTCGAGCTTTCCGAGCGCGCCCAGCCGAGCGAACGCCTCGTGCCGGCCGAGATGCCGGCCGATCGAGCGGTGGCTGCGCAAGCGCGCCGCGATCCGCGGAAACCGTCCCGCCGCGAGCAGCGCCGCGACCGCGAGAAACAGCAAGCCCGGAATCACCGGAAGGACGAGCCCGGCGAGGCCGATCACCACGCACGCGGCCACGAGCACGAGCGCGAGCGCGTTGGTCAACAGGCCGCCGGTCGTGTCGCCCTTGCTCATGCCTCGGCGCGGCTCAGTAGTATCGATAGCCATAACGGCCGTATGCCCGATCCGAACGCGGCTTGATGGGCGCCAGGAGGAAATAGAAGATCCATGCGAACCACGAGAGGAACACGATTGCGAGGATCCACGCGATCTTCTCCGCGCCGGTCGTCCTGTCCGAGCACGCGATGATCACTATCGGGAGGACCCAGATCAGGAACCAGCCGAGCGGGCGGGCGAGACCCAGCACGAACCCGACGATCGGAATGAGCAGCATCACCCCGAGCGCCAAGACGGCCAGAGCGAGCAGTGCGGTCAGGAATTTCATGGCGCCTCCGCAGCGTTGGATTGCTCTTTTCGGTGGGCTGTTGCCAATTGCGTGCCAGCCCGCGTTTTACCGTGTTTTCAACGGCTTGCGTGACGAATACGTGCTGCGGCCCGACCTTCGATCGCGCGGAACCGCCAATGTTTGGCGCAATCCGCGATGTCGTCGCCGGCGGTTCCCTTCGCCTGCGCCGTGGTCTAGTATCTCGCGAGCCGAGGGGTGGTCGGCAGCGACCTGAGAGGCTGAGCACAGCCAACCCTTTGAACCTGATCCGGTTAGCACCGGCGTAGGAACGGGCCCCTCCCGCCTTCTTCCGCGAGACCGGATCCCCTTCGAGCGCCGAGGAGCACGAGAGCGAATGGGCTTCGATCTGGTCACGTCCGACCGCTGGCAGGACCGCAGCGAGTGGTTCTTTCAGCGGGATCTCGCAAGCACTTACGAGCAGTGGTACGAAGGCCCGTACAAGCATGCGGAGGTTTGGCAGAAACGCGTGCTCGGGCGGCTGATCTCCGCCGATCCGCGGGTGAAGTCGCTGCTCGAGTACGGCTGCGGCACGTCCCGCTTCACGCGCTGGTGGCACGAGATCGGGATCGAGGCCACGGGTGCCGACATCTCGCCGTTCATGATCGCCGAAGCGCTCGAGCGCTTCGACGGCGATCTCGCGCTCGCCCATTCGCAGTTCATGCCGTACCGCGACAAGACCTTCGACGCGGTCGCGTTCGTCACGACGTTCGAGTACTACGTGGATCCGGTCGAGGTCGTGCGCGAGGCGGCACGTGTCGGGCGATACGGCATTCTGTTCGGCATGATCCACAAGATCACGCCGAAGACGATACGCAGGCGCGTTCAGCAGGCCTTCGGCAAGAACCCGTTCTACGAGACCGCGAGGTTCTACTCGCTGTGGTCGTTGAAGCGGATCATTGCGGAAGCGCTGCGAGACGAGCCTTACACGATCACGTGGTCGTGCACGGGGCTGCCGAAGTGGTGGCCCGTGCAGGAATGGCACGTGCCGGTCGGCGACTTCCTCGGGCTCTACGTCCGGCGCGGGGTGACATGAAACCTTCGTTCCCGGACGCGGGAAAGGTCCCGGCGGAATTCCTCGAGGCCTTCGTCTACCCGCGCTGCGGCGCGCGCCGTCCCGAGGTGCGCGTGGGACCGGCCGCCGGCGTCGACACGGCGGTCGTGGACTTGCCGAACGGCTACTCGATCGCTTTCACCGCCGATCCGGTCTCGCTCGTCCCGTCGCTCGGCGCGAAGGAGTCGGCGTGGCTCACGGTGCATCTTCTCGCGTCGGACATCACGACGACCGGCTGCCCGCCGATGTACGCGCTGTTCGATCTGAACCTCCCGCCTGATCTGTCCGAGGCCGCGTTCGAGGAGTACTGGTCGCACGTGCACGAGTTCTGCGCCGAGCTCGGCTGCGCGATCGTCGGCGGCCACACGGGCCGCTTCGAAGGGCAGCACTCGACGGTCGCCGGCGGCGGCGTGATGGCGACGGTAGCGCCGAGCGGGGACATCCTGACGAGCCGGGGCGGACGCCCGGGCGACACCGTCCTCGTCACGCGCGAGTGCGGCATCTCGGCCGTCGCGATCCTCGCGCGCGCGTTCCCGGAGACCGTCGCGGAACGCTGCGGCGACGAGGCGCTGGCCTACGGCCGCTCGCTCTTCTACCAGAGCAGCACCGCGGCCGCCGCGCTCGCCGCCGTGCGCGTCGGCCGCGGCCCCGCGGGCGTCACGGCCCTGCACGACGCGACCGAAGGCGGCGTGCGCGCGGCGCTGGTCGAGCTCGCCGCCGCGTCCGGCTGCGGCATCGACGTCCACAAGGAGCGGATACCGACGACGGAGGCCGCGCGGTCCATCGCCGGTGTGTTCGGTCTCGATCCGTTCGAGATCGTGAGCTCCGGCGCGCTGGTCATCGCGGCCGCGCCTGATCGGGCGGACGACGTCGTGAGCGCGCTCGCGGACGCCGGCGTTCCGGCGGCTGCGGTCGGCACGCTGACCGAAGCGGCTCGAGGCCTGCGCCTGATCGAGGACGGCCGGGCAGAGCCCCTGACGCATCCCGGCAGCGACCCATACTGGCGCGCGTTCTACCGCGCGATCGCGGAGGGTCGGCGATGACGGGCACCGGGCGCGCGCTTCAAGGCGGGCTCTACCTCGTCGTCGATCCGAAGCCGGGCGCCGACATCGTGCTGCCGAAGGTCGCCGCCGCGCTTCGCGGCGGCGTCGGGCTGTTGCAGGTGTGGAACCATTGGGGTGAAGGGCAGGATCCCGTGGACTTCGTCGCGCGCACGCTCGCGCTCGGCCGGGCGCACGGCGTTCCGGTGCTCGTGCACGAGCGGCCCGATCTGCTCGATGCGGCCGGCGCGGACGGCATTCACTACGACGCTCCCGCGCTCGGGCCCGAGGAAGTGCGACGCGCGGCCGGGCGCGCGGTGCTTTACGGCGTCACTTGCGGCAACGACCTCGAGCGCGTCCGCTGGGCCGCGAACGAAGGCGCGGATTACGTCTCCTTCTGCGCGATGTTTCCGTCGCCGTCGGCCGGCGAGTGCGAGATCGTGAGCCTCGAAACCGTGGCCGCGGCGCGCGCGCTCGGCGACATCACGATCTTCGCGTCGGGCGGCGTCACGCCCGAGAACGCGTCCCGCGTGCTCGAAGCCGGTGCCGACGGCGTCGCCGTGATCAGCGGAATCCTCGGCGCCGAGGATCCGGAGTCGGCCGCGCGCCGTTACGCGGCAGCCCTACGGGCGCACCACCGTGCAGGGAGGCGAATCGCGCCATGACGAAGAATCTGTATCGCAAGCTCGCATGCCCTTACGACAAGGCCGCGCCGCTCACGCTTTCGGTGTTTCGCATCGCGGGCGACGAGATCGTGCAGGGCCTGCTCGAATGCCCGACGTGCGAGCGCTACTACCCGATCATCGGGAAAGTGCCCGTTCTGCTGCCGGACGACTACCGCGATCCCGCGCTCGAGATGCCGTTTCTGCTTCGATGGCGCGAGCTGATCGGCGAGCGGCTGAATCACGGGCAGGGCTTCAAGCTGCCGCCGCGCGGCGATTCGGCCGATGCGGCCGATGCGACCGATGCGGCCGCCGCATCGTCGCCGCTCGAGTCATAGCCGAGGCTTCGTCTTTCGCCGCGTTCGCCGCCTTCGTTGCAGCCGCGGCCTCGCGCCGCGAGGCTACAATCCGCCGCATGGAGCCGATCAGCGTGCGCCCTGCTGCGTCCAGCGCGTGGCGCTATGCCCGCGCGGCCGTCGACGCCTGGCGAGGGGAAACGATCCGCATGGACGGGCGGCTCGCGCTTCGCGTGCCCGGTCCGCGCGCGATTCGCCTCGCGGTCGTCGGCGGAAACCTGCGCATTCATCGGCTTCTGGACGCGGTCGTCGCCGAAGGCGCGACGGTCGTCGACGTCGGCGCGAACGTCGGCTACAACACGCTCTACGCCGCGTGCCTGGCCGGGCCCCGCGGACGGGTGATCGCGGTCGAGCCGGCGCCGGACAACGTGGCCGTGCTCGAGCGCAACGTCGCGGCCGCAGCCCTCTCGAACGTCGTCGTCGCGGCGGTCGCCGCGGGCCGCGCCCACGGCGCCGCCGATCTCTATCTCCGCGGCGACACGAGCGCGGTCAACAGCCTCTTCCCCGAGAGCTGCTACGCGAAAGTCACGGACGTGCTCCGAGTGCCGGTCGCACCGCTCGACGATCTCGTCGACGGCCGAGCGGACGTCGTGAAGATCGACGTCGAGGGCGCGGAGCTCGACGTGCTCGACGGCATGGCGCGCCTCGCGCGCAACCCGCGTCTCGCGCTGATCGTCGAATGGCACCCGGTGCTCCAGTCGATGGCGGGCCATGCGGCGGATGCGCTCCCGCGGCGGCTGCTCGAGCGCGGCTGGCAGCTGCACGCCGCGTCGCATCTCTCCGTGCGCCCTCTAGCTTCCGCGGATCTGCCCCGCTTGACCGATCGGCTGACGCGAGCCTCGCGGCCGGTGGAGCTGCTCGCGCGCCGCGCCGCCCGCAGGGTTGAATTCTCGCCGTGAACTCCTATGAGTCATTGACTGTCAATGCACCTGACGAAAATTACTCATAAGGAGAACGTCATGGCAAGCAACCTCGAGCAGATGCAAGACAAGTACGGACGCGGATTGATCTTCACCGTGCTCTTGCTGGTCCATGCCGCGCTTTCGCAAGTCGCCTTCGCCGAAGAGGGGCAGGAAGCGGCCAAACCGTTCCATTGGTCGGCCGAGCTCGTCTCGTTCGATCAAGGCACCAAAATGGCCACGCTGAAGGCGCGCATCGACAGTCACGCCGACGTCGCCATCCTGGACGAGCTGTCGGACGGCGATCCCGTCACGGTGCGCTGGACGGGGATCTCGTGGGGGGCCGGCATCAGCGGCGTCACGCGCGAGCGGCCGAACGAGCCTTCGGACGCGCTCCTGATGCCCGCGGAGTTCGTCCGAACCGAGATGGACGACACCTACCTCGTGTTCCGCGTGCCCGTGCCGGACGCGTCGGTCGCAAAGATCGAAGCGCTGGAGGCCGGCAATTGGGTGACGGCGATGTCGCCGCGCGATGCCACGGAGCTCGCCGACGCGGTCACCGAGATGCACGCGTACAACGACGTGAGCTGACGGCGCCGGGAACCCCCTTAGCGCCTCCACACGCCGATCGCCGCGCGGTCGGGGCGCTCGTACCTCGGCCGCGCGGATCGGCTTTCCCGCCCTCGCCGGAGCCTGCGGCGCCGGATTGCGGACGAGCGGGAAAAGACGCACGCGCGTCGTGCTCGCCCGGCCGCCGCCATCTGGCCGGCCGGCAACCTCCTGTGCGAAGATTTCCGGCGTCTCGGCCGGGTCCGCTCGCCGACTCGGCAGCCCACCGGTCGATCGTCGTATCTCACAGGGGGTAATGATCAGTGCATCTTCTTGTCAACGAATGCGCGGCTGATCGCTCGAGCACGTGGGCGCGTGCTCGGCACGCGCGCTTGCTTTCCGCGGCGGCAGCTGCCGTCGCGCTCGGCGCGTCGGCGACCGCGCTCGCACATCACGGTATCGGCCGCTTCGACCGCTCGAAGCCGGTCGAGTTTACGGGCGTGATCACGGGCATCGACTTCGTCAATCCGCACTCGTATCTGCATTTCGATGCCCCGACGGACGACGGCGGGACGATCTCGATGCGTTGCGAGATGCGCGCGGCAACCCTCCTCCGGCGCTCGGGCTGGTCGAAGGAAATGTTCGTCGTCGGCGCGCCCGTCACGGTCTACGGCTTCGCGCATCGCGACGATCCGTCCTCGTGCTATCTCGAGGATGTGAAGATCGGAGACGCTCCCGAGATCAACCGCAACGACCAGTTCGAGATCAGCTCGACGCTCGACCTCTCCGATCGGGCGCCGCGGCTGCCGTCCGGGGAGCCGAACATCTCCGGCGACTGGGCGCAGGAGCAATACGTGATCGCGGTGCCGCCGAACGGCCGGGGCGCTCTCGTGCCGAAGAGCATGATCGCGGCCGTCGAGTCGGGCGAGATCGCGATGGAGGACGTGCCGGGAGCCGGATGGGGCCCGCGGCCCGTCACGCTCACCGAGCGCGGCCAGGCCGAGGCCGATGCGTTCCGGATGTGGTCCCCGGAGGACAACCCGCGGCTGCGCTGCGAGCCGACGAGCATCATCTTCGACTGGGTTTTCGACGGGCCGGTCAATCGGATCACGCAGGAAGAGGACCGCATCGTCATCGAATACGGGCTCTACAGCTTCGAGCGCGTCATCCACATGGACATGGACGAGCATCCGGAGAACATCGAGCCGAGCTACGCGGGGCACTCGATCGGGCGGTGGGAAGGCGACGTGCTGGTCGTCGACACGGTCGGCTTCGAGCCCGGCGTCATCGCTCCGCCGGTCCGCCACAGCGATCAGCTGCACGTGGTCGAGCGGTTCCGGCTGGACCCGGAAAAGTGGGAGCTTCACCGCGAGTACGTGGCCGAGGACCCGGTGTATTGGGTCGGAGAGTACGCGGGCTCGGACGTCGTCCGGCTCTCCGAGGTGCCGTACGTCGCGCATCCGTGCACGGAGCTCGCGCCGGAGTTCATCGACGAGCAGCAGCAGTAGCGTTGGGGGAAAATGGGTGTCAGACACCTTTTTCGAAGAAAAGGTGTCTGACACCTTTTTCCATGCTTATCGATAGCGCCCGTGCCGCTCCAGGACCTCGATCTTGTAACCGTCCGGGTCCTGCACGAAGAAGAAGCGCGCGAGCAGCGCTCCGCCGTGGCGCATCTCCTTGACGTCCGTCGGAGCGAAGCCGAGCTCCGCGAAGCGCCGGTGCTCGCCGTGAACGTCGTCGACGCAGACGGCCACGTGGCCGTAGCCGTCCCCGTGCGTGTACGGCGCGTCGCGGCCCTTGTTCAGGGTCAGCTCGATCTCGAAGTCGTTCTCGTCGTTGCGCAGATAGACGAGCGTGAAGTCGTCGAAGTCGAAACGGTCGGCGACTCGAAGCCCGAACGCCTTCTCGTAGAAATCCGTGGATTTTTCCAGGTCCGACACCCGGACCATCGTGTGTATCACCTTGGCCATCGTGTCTTTTTCTCCGGCCGGCTGGCCCGATCGCGGCCGAGTGCCGCCGCCGGGTTTTCCGGCTAACATGCCGGCTGTAGCGGAACCTCAGGCCCGGGAACGATTTTGCCCAATCGGAGAAATCGATGCCAACGAACGACAAGTGCTGCACGATCGTCCCGTATTTCAAGGTGCATACGGGCCGGATGGAGGCCTTCAAGCAGCTTTGCGAGCGCTTCGTCGAGGCGACGAGCAAGGAGTCGAAGTGCCTCTACTACGGATTCACCTTCAACGGCGATCAGGTCCATTGCCGCGAGGGCTACGCGGACGCCGAAGGCGTATTGGATCACGTGAAGAACGTCGGCCCGCTGCTCGAGGAGGCGTTGAAGATCGCCGACCTCACCCGTTTCGAGCTCCACGGTCCGGAGGAGGAGCTCGCCAAGCTGCGCGCGCCGCTCGCTGACCTCGACGCGGAATACTTCACGCTGGAATACGGTTTTCGTCGATAAGCGCCGATGAGCCGGAAGGAGACCTGATCGAGCAAAGCTTGCAGCCGGCCGGCTTTGCATGCAAAGTGCACGGATGGCCGTACGCATCACGATTCAGGACGTCCCGGTCGAGGTCCGCGACGAGCTCGCGGCCCGCGCGGCTCGTCAAGGGAAGTCCATGCAGGAGTTCATTCGCGCGGAGCTCGTGAGGCTGGCGTCGGGGCCGTCGATCGACACGTGGCTGAACGAGGTCGCGTTCTCCGAGCTCTATCCTTCCCCGCCCGCTTGGAACGGGCGAGCGAACAGCCACATCTGGATCGAGCTGAAGTCGAAATCGATGCCTTCGGGCACTTCGAAATCGTAGCCCTTCGTAAAGCCGATCCAGCGGCCGAAGAAAATCACGCAGACCCAGATCAGGATGGAGAGCGCGCCTGCGGCCCGCGCGGCCGCGGGCGGCGCCGCGTCGCGGTCCCAGCGGGGCACCGTCTTGAACGTGAAGAGGTGGAAGACGGCCATGTTCACGCCCGCGCCGAGCAGCGCGAGCATCTTCAGTCGAAACGCCGTGTTGTCGAAGTAGGTGCTCGCGTTCGCCGTGAACATCGTGGCGCCGGTGACGACCGCGAGCGCGAATCCGGCCCAAGTGAAGCGCAGAAGCTCGCGCGAGATCAGCGTTACCGGCCGCTTCGTATCGAGCAGCCCGATGAGCCTCGCATCGACGATCAGGATCGAGCCGAAGACGAGCGCCCCGGCCATCACGTGAATCGCCTCGACGACCGGCATCGCCTTCAGCGACGTGCGCATCCATTCGCCGACGCCGGAGGCCTCGACGCTCTGCACGATGCCCATCAAATCCATTCGCGTTCACTCATGTCGCAACCCTGCCCCGAACGCGGCCGTGCTTCCGTCAGCCGCCCACGGGCGACAGCGTGCCCCACACGGACGCATCGTACGCGATGGCCCGCCCGAGGAAGATGATCGCGAGCCAGAGCGCGAGCGTCGCGACGGCCGCACACTTCGTCGCCGGGGAGGCCTCGTCGACGCCGGCCGCGCCCGCCGCGGGCCGCGCTTCACCGGCGCGCACGCCGGGCTCCGCGATCACGAATCGCCCGAACCACGCGGCGCTCGCGACGCCGACGGCCAAGAGCCCCATCTTCATCCAGAACGAGAGCGCGGAAAATTCGCGGACGGGCTCGCCGACGACGAGCAGGGCGCCGGTCACGGTCATGACCGCGAGCCCGCGCCACATCCAGGGCCCGAAGCGCCGCCAGACGTCGACGAGCGGCTGGTCCGCGCGCATCGCGCCGAGCACGCGCAGCGCGACCATCAGGATCGACACGAAGACCACGCCGATCATCACGATGTGAATCGACTGCAGCAGCGGGATCGCCCAACCCGCCGACTGGATCGCGACGGAGACGGGAGTGGCCTGAAGCCACTCGGCGAGCTCGATCATGCCGTGACTCTTGTGACTCGTTCGGCGCCCACGTTCCGCCGCGCGAAGAGCGTCGCGCTCCGCGCGCGAGCGGCCGCGAGGCTCGGCTTACTCCGTCGGCTTCGGCAACGCGCCCTCGCCGATCGCGATGTGCCCCTCGACCGAATCGCAGTGCATCCCGGGCTTCGGAGGGGTACGTTCGGGGCACTTGAACATCGGCGTGCCTCGCCGGCTGCCTGCATGCTCGCCGCTCCTGAGCGGATGCAGCGCGACGCTGAAGACCGTGCCCGGCGGGAACGTGTTGACCGACACGCCCTCCCGCGCCGATTGCGCGGAGCCGGCCATCTCGACCGCCCAGATGATCGGCTCTCCGGCCTCGTCCCGGATCACGTTGGTGCGCTCGTCGTTCATCGGCGCGAAGAAGATCTGCAGATGGTTCGCGTCCGGATTCACGCGCGTGACCACGCCGGTGAACACCTTCGTGACCGAGGCGTCGTAGATCGCGAACGAGTGATGCGCATGAGCGGGCATGCTGACGGTAAAGGCAGCCGCGGCGGCGGCCGTGAACGCTGCGGCGGCGAACGCGCCGACTCTACGCTCTGCTTTCATTTCCGAAGACTCCGTTACCCCTTCTCCGGGGAAGCTCTCGCTGCGATTCTACCGAAGCTGCAAGCGTCCCGCCTCGTCGCCGGTGCCGCGCTCGAATGATAGTGCCGGAAATAACCGGAATACCAATGCCCGGGATCGGCAAGCACGTCAATCCCGGCCGCCGGCGGGCCACGGGGCGCCCTGCGGCTCGCCCGGGACCGGCGCGAGCCCCCGAAACACGAACTTCTGCAGCCGCTTACCTTCGTAAGTCTCGGTGGTGTAGATGTTCCCCTGCGAGTCGGTCGCGATGCTGTGCACGCCGAAGAACTGCCCCGGCTGTCTGCCGCCGTCGCCGAAGCTCGTCAGAATCTCCATCGACTCGCGCTCGATGATGTAGATGCGCTCGTTCAGGCCGTCCGCGAGATAGATGTACGTCTGCTCGGGATCCTTCGAGAACGCGATGTCCCAGACGGAGCCGGCCCCGCGCGTCTCGGGCGCGACCCTGAGCTCGCTCACGAACGTCCCGTCCGGGTGGAACACCTGGATGCGGTCGTTCACGCGGTCGCAAACATAGATCAGGCGGTCCACCGACGGCTGCGCGCAGTGCACCGGGTTGCGGAACTGCCGGGCCGGCGGCGCGCTCGGGTCGTACGGGCCCAAGTCCGTGTCGTCCGGGCGGTTGCCGTAAGCGCCCCAGTAGCGGAGAAGCTCGCCCGTATTCGCATCCAGCACGGCGACGCGGCGGTTGCCGTAGCCGTCGGCGACGTAGGCCTCGTTCTCCACGGGGTCGATCGAGATTTTCGCGACGCGGCCGAAGTTCTCGGTGTCGTTGCTCCCGCCGCTCGCGCCCGGTTCGCCGATCTGCAGCAGGAAACGGCCGTCCCGCGAGAACTTCAGGATGTGCGCGTCGTTCTCGCCGTTGCCGCCGATCCAGACGTTGTCCATGTGGTCGACCGTGATGCCGTGATTCGACTGCGGCCAGTCGTAGCCCTCGCCGGGTCCGCCCCAGTAGCCGACGAGATCGCCCTCCGGGTCGAACTCGAGCACGGGCGGCGCGGCCGTGCAGCAACCGTCCGCGGGCGCGTTCGTCCCCGCGCTCGCTTCCGTCTGCATGTTCAGCGACTGCGGCCGGTGGATGATCCACACGTGATCGCGCGAGTCGACGGAGACGCCGACGGCCGAGCCCAGGATCCAGTGGTTCGGCAGCGGCTTCGGCCAGAAGGGGTCGACCTCGAAGCGCGGCGCCATCCGCTCGCCGCCTTCGCCGGCCGCGCCGCCCTCGCCGCCGGCCGGTTGTGCTGCCGGAGGACCGCCGCAGCCGGCCAGCACGATCGCGGTTCCGAAGAGACCCAGGAATGCGGTTCGACGATTCATGGCTTCCCCCGTTCGGCGGAGCTCGCGGCCGTTCCCTGTCCGCGCCCTGCTCTTCGATTCCGGCGGGCGAGCATCCTGAGGCGCCCGGCGTCGGTCGTTGGTCGTCGTTCGCGGACGCGGCGTTCTCGCCCGCGGGGCTGTCGTGGCTCCTATGAAAATTGTACGCTCCGAGAGGATATCGAGGTAAGCCGAAGGCGGGAGACGCGGGGGAGTGAAGCGCTTCGTCGCCGTGGCGTGGCTCGGCGCCGTCGCAATCACGGCGCTGCCGACGGCGCTCGGGCACGAGATCCCGGCGGACGTCGCGGTGCGGATCATCGTGAAGCCGGAAGGCGACCGGCTTCGACTCCTCGTGCGGGCGCCGCTCGAATCGATGCAGGACGTCGAGTTCCCGACGTTCGGGCCCGGGTATCTGGACGTGGCTCGCGCCGACCGATCGCTGCGACACGCCGCGCTCGTATGGCTCGCGAACGATATCGAGATGTACGAGGACGGGCGGCGGCTGCCGCATCTCGAGCTCGTGGCCGTGCAGGCGTCGATCCCGAGCGACCGCTCGTTCGCCGCGTTCGACACGGCGCTCGCGCACACGCTCGGACCGCCGCTGCCGCAGGGCACGCAGCTCGTGTGGTCGCAGGCGCTGATCGATGCGCTCTTCGAGGCGCCGATAGAGTCCGACCGCTCGCGGTTCGCGATCCGCCCGCGGCTCGAGCGCCTGGGTCTGCGCGTCGTGAGCACGGTCCGCTTCGTGACCCCGGACGGCAACGAGCGCGTGTTCCGGCTCGACGGCGATCCGGGCAAGGTGGGGCTCGACCCGCGGTGGCACCAGGCGCTGCTGAGATTCGCTGCACAGGGGTTCCGCCACATTCTCGACGGCATCGATCATCTCCTGTTCCTGCTGTGTCTGGTCGTGCCGTTTCGCCGCGATTGGCGCGCGCTCGTGTGGATCGTCACGGCGTTCACGGCGGGGCACTCCGCGACGCTGATCGCCGCGGGCCTCGGCGCGGCGCCGCAAGCGCTCTGGTTTCCGCCGCTGATCGAGACGCTGATCGCTGCGTCGATCGTCTACATGGCGCTCGAGAACGTCGTCTTCGTTTGGCGGACCGCCGGCGCTTCGGGCGGCGGCGTGCCGGCGAGCGCCGTCGACCGGTTGCTCCGCGCACGCTGGGCCGTCGCCGCCGCCTTCGGCCTCGTCCACGGCTTCGGATTCTCGTTCGCGTTGCGGGAGACGATGCAATTCGCCGGCGATCATGCGTTGACGTCGCTGCTGTCGTTCAACGTCGGGGTCGAGCTCGGCCAGCTCGCCGTGCTGCTCGCCCTCGTCCCGCTGCTGAATCTGACGTTTCGCTGCGCCGTGCCCGACACCGTCGGCGCGATCATCCTGTCCGCGATCGTCGGCCACACGGCGTGGCACTGGATGGCCGAGCGCTTCGCGGCGCTCCGCGCGTTCTGGTGACCTTTCTTGTTGGGAGGGTGAGGTCATGCGAGGCGACAACCGGCTCTTCCTCTCGGCCTTCGGCGTCGTCGCGGCGGTCGCGGCGGCCGCGCAGGCGGCCGCTCAGGCGCTGCCGAACCCGTATCGTGCCGTCGACGGCTGGGCGAAGCTGCCGGGCGGGCGCGAGATCGGCGCCGTCGGCGATATCGACATCGATCCCGACGGGCAGCACGTCTGGGCGATCCTCCGCTGCGACGCCGGTCCGGAGCGCTTCGGTTGGGAGTGCCTCGACTCCGATCTCGACGTCGTCGTGAAGTTCGATCCGGAAGGCAATGCCGTGACGAGCTTCGGCGGCGGCATGTTCATCTGGCCGCACGGGATCGACGTCGACGCCGAGGGCAACGTCTGGGTCACGGACGCCGCCGACTCCGAGCGCACTCCCGGAGACGGCCGCGGCCACCAGGTCGTGAAGTTCAGCGCGGAAGGCGAAGTGCTGATGACGCTCGGCACTCCCGGCGTGCCCGGCAACGACGAATCCCACTTCAACGCACCCGCGGACGTCGTCGTCGCCGACAACGGCGACATCTTCGTCGCGGACGGTCACGGCGAGAATACGAACAATCGTGTCGTGAAGTTCTCGAGCGACGGCACGTTCATCAAGGCGTGGGGACGCACCGGGTACGCGCCGGGCGAGTTCCGCACGCTGCATTCCATCGCGATCGACGCCCGCGGCCGCGTGTTCGTCGCCGACCGCTCGAACAACCGCATCCAGCTCTTCGACCAGGACGGTAATCACCTCGCCACATGGACGCAGTTCGGCCGGCCGAGCGGCATCTTCTTCGACGAGAACGGCCGCATTTACGTCGCGGACTCCGAGTCCGACAACGTGCAGAACCCGGGCTGGGAGATGGGCATTCGGATCGGCGATGCCGCCACCGGCTGGGTCGAGGAATTCATCCTCTATCCGTGGGGAGATCCGCGCGACACCGCCGGCAACGGCGCGGAGTTCGCCGCGGCGGATCGGGCGGGCAACATCTATGCCGGGGAGCCGCGCCCGCGGCGCTTGCAGAAGTACGTCCGAGTGCGGCCCTGAGCCCGCCGACCGCGGCCTCCGAGCCGCCCCGAAACCCCGCGGACGCTGCCTGCCCCGGCGCCGGTGTGATACTTATGAAAGCAACGCCGGCGAGCAGCCGGCCCGGTTTCGAGGGATCAGAATGAGAATGAGAAGCCTACTCGGCACCTTGCCCATCGCCGCCGCGATCGCGGCGTTGCCGCAGACCGGCGGCGCGCAGCCGGACCATGGATCCGATCGCGCCGCGCCGGGGCCCGACGACGCGGCGCTGATCGATGCCGCCCGGTCCGGGGAGGAGTGGCTCACCTACGGCCGCGACTATGCCGAGACGCGGTTCAGCCCGCTCGAGCAGATCGACGCCGACAACGTCGGCCGCCTCGGTCTCGCCTGGTATTACGACACCGGCTCGCTGCGGGGGCTCGAGGCGACGCCGCTCGTGTCGAACGGCGTGCTCTACGCGACGACCAGCTGGAGCAACGTTTTCGCGCTCGACGCACGTACCGGCGAGGAGCTGTGGCGCTGGGACGCGCAAGCGGATCGCACGCGCGGATCGCGGGCCTGCTGCGACGTCGTCAACCGCGGCGTCGCGCTCTACGAAGGCAAAGTCTTCGTCGGCGTCATCGACGGGCGGCTCGTGGCGCTCGATGCCGCGACCGGGGAGCCGGTCTGGCAGGTGCAGACGACGCCCGTCGATCAGCCCTACACGATCACCGGCGCGCCGCGCGTCGTGGACGGCAAGGTCGTGATCGGCAACGGCGGCGCGGAGCTCGGGGTGCGCGGCTTCGTCTCGGCGTACGACGCGGACACCGGCGAGCTCGTCTGGCGCTTCTACACGGTGCCCGGCGATCCGTCGAAGCCGTTCGAGTCGCCCGCCCTCGAGGCGGCCGCGAAAACGTGGACCGGCGAATGGTGGAAGATGGGCGGCGGCGGCACCGCATGGGACGCGTTCGCCTACGACCCCGAGGCCGGGCTCCTCTATGTCGGCACCGGCAACGGCTCGCCGTGGGTGCAGAGCATCCGCAGCCCGGGCGGCGGCGACAACCTCTATCTTTCGTCGATCCTCGCGCTCGACGTCGATACCGGCGAGCTCGTCTGGCACTACCAGACGACGCCCGGCGACACCTGGGACTACACGGCCGTGCAGCAGCTCACGCTCGCCGATCTCGTGATCGACGGGCGCGAGCGCAAGGTGATCATGCAGGCGCCGAAGAACGGCTTCTTCTACGTGCTCGACCGGCTCACCGGCGAGCTGCTTTCGGCCGAACCCTACACGCACGTCACATGGGCGTCGGGCGTCGACCTCGAGACCGGCCGCCCGATAGAGACGTCGCAAGCGCGCTTCGGCGAGGCGCTGGCGACCATCTTCCCGGGCCCCGGCGGCGGCCACAACTGGCAGCCGATGTCGTACAACCCGCAGACGGGTCTCGTCTACGTTCCGGCATCGGACAGCAGCTTCGCCTACAACCTCGACCCGGATTTCGAGTTCCGTCCGAACGGATGGAACCTCGGCGTCGATCTCGCCGCGAGCTTCGGCGTTACCGGTGCGCCCGCGCTGCCGGAGTCGGCGTACGAGCCGGGCACGGGCGAAGCGCCGGCCGCGAGCTTCCTGCTCGCGTGGGACCCGGTGAAGCAGGAGGCGCGCTGGACCGTGCCGCATTCGGACGCATCCGGCGGCGGAACGCTGACGACGGCCGGCAATCTCGTCTTTCAAGGGACGGACACCGGCCGATTCGTCGCTTACCGGGCCGATAACGGGGAGAAGCTCTGGGAAGTCGATCTCGGCCACGGGATCATGGCCGCGCCGAGCACCTACATGATCGACGGGAAGCAGTACGTCTCGGTGCTGTCGGGCATCGGCGGCGCGAGCGCCCTCTACGGCCGCAACCCGACGGGCCAATACAAAGCGACCGGTCGCCTCTGGACGTTCACGCTGGACGGCGAAGCGGAGCTCGAGCCGGTGCGCGGTATCGAGAAGCCGGCCCTCACCGTGATCGAGCACGACTCGACGCCCGAGCAAATCGCCCGCGGCGCCGAGCTTTACGCGCAGCGCTGCTCGATGTGCCACGGCGTGAATGCGGCAAGCGCCGGAACGATCGCCGACCTTCGGTACGCGTCGTCCGCGACGTTCGACGCGTTCGAGCAGATCGTCCGCGGCGGCGCGTACGCGGGCCTCGGCATGCCCACGTTCAGTTGGCTCAGCGACGCGGACGTCGCCGCGCTGCGCAGCTACGTGCTGTCCCAGCGCGACGCGCTTCTCGAGTCCGCGGCGAATTGACGCTCGCGCCGGCCGACTGACGCTCGCGTCGGGCGAGTCGACGCTCGCTTCGGCACGCCTTACGCGCCACCGTAGCGTGTCGCCATGCCGCGACACGCGGCGAGCGCTGCCGGAGGCGAACGGCGCTGCGATTCAACGTGCACGGTGACAACACCCGCTCATTGTTGGTATCGTCTCGCGCCTGACCTCGCTCGATTCGATAACTACTACTCTTCCAGCGGAAGCGAGAGGGCGGCGGATGCCTCTTTCCGAGCAAGTCGTCGGGCCGCCGTCGCCGGCCACACCGGCCCATGCGGTTCCCGACATGCCGGTGCTCGACATGCTGCCGGCAGCGGCTTATACGTGCGGCGCAGACGGCCTCATCACGGGCTACAACCAGCGGGCGGCCGAGCTCTGGGGCCGCTCGCCGCGCTTGAACGACCCCGCCGATCGCTTCTGCGGATCCGGCACGCTGCTCGCGCCCGACGGCACGCCGTTGGCGCACGCAGACTCCCCGATGGCGATTGCCTTGCGCGAAGGGCGCGCATGCGAGGGGCTGGAAGCCATCGTCGTGCGCCCGGACATGACTCGCCGCATCGTCCTGTACTACGTCACCCCGGTCCGCGGGGCCGGCGACGTCGTCAACGGCGCCACGGCCGTGATGGTCGACGTGACCGAGCGCGAGGAGATCCAGCGCGCGGCGCGGGCGGCGCTCCAGGACAGCGAGGCGAATTTCCGCGGCTTCTTCGACAACGTGGCCGTCGGCGCGGTGCAGGTGAACGCTGAGGGCCGCTTCGTCAAAGTGAACGACCGCTATTGCGAGATCACGGGCTACAGCCGCGAGGAGCTGCTGACGATGAGCCCGTTCGATCTCGATCACCCGGACGAGCGCGACGCGGACGTCGAGATCGTGCTCGCGGCGCTGGCCGACCCGGCGGGCATGTATCACAAGGAGAAGCGCTACGTGCGCAAGGACGGCACGGTGAGATGGGTGCACGTGGCCGCGAATTTCCTGCGCGACCCGCTGGGCCGTCCCGTGCAGACGGCCGCGATCGTGCTCGACATCAGCGAGCGGAAGTGGGCGGAGCAGGCGCTTCAGGAAGCCGATCGCCTGAAGGACGACTTCCTCGCGACGCTCTCGCACGAGCTGCGCAATCCTCTCGCGCCGCTGAAGAACGCCGCCGAGCTGCTTCGGCACTCGTACGGCGGAGCGGACGAATGGTGCCGCGACGTGATCGACCGGCAGGTTCGCCACCTCGAGCGGCTGATCGACGATCTGCTCGACTTGTCGCGCATCACGCGCGACAAGCTCGAGCTCCGCAAGGAGCGCATTCTCCTCGCGGACGTGATCCACGCGGCCGTGGAAGCGAGCCGGCCGATGCTCGAGCGCTGCGAGCAGGCGCTTACGGTATCGTTGCCCTACGAGCCCGTGCCTCTCCACGGCGATATCGTTCGGCTGACGCAGGTATTCACGAACCTGTTGACGAACGCCGCGAAGTTCACCGACAGGCCGGGAGCCGTGCGTCTCGCGGCCGCGTGCGAAAGCAACGTCGTGACGATATCCGTCGCGGACGACGGCATCGGCATCACGAGCGAGGAGATCGGCCGCGTCTTCGACAAGTTCTATCAGAGCCCACGCCGCGGCAAGCGCTTTCTCGGCGGCCTCGGCATCGGACTGTCGCTCGTCCGCCGGCTCGTGGAGCTGCACGGCGGAAGCGTCGAAGCGCGCAGCGGCGGCATTGCCGCCGGCAGCAAGTTCATCGTGCGGCTGCCCATAGCGCTGCCGCAGTCGGCGGCCGTGAAGCCGAGCGAGCGCGAGGGCGCGGCGGGACGCGCGAAGCGCGTGATGATCGTCGACGACAACGTCGACGGCGCGGATTCGCTCGCTCGGCTCCTCGCGCTCATGGGACACGAGACGGTCACCGAGTACGACGGGCCGTCGGCGCTGCGGCGCGCGCAGCAATTCGCCGCCGACGTGATCTTCCTCGACCTCGGCATGCCGATCATGGACGGCTTCGAGGTCTGCCGGCGGCTGCGCGCGGAGAACATGGGGAAGCGGCCGACCATCGTCGCGCTGACGGGCTGGGGCCGCAGAGAGGACGTCGCCCGCGCGGAGCAGGTGGGCTTCGACGCGCATCTCGTGAAGCCCGTCGATCGCGCAGCGCTCGCGCACGTGCTCGAAAGCGCCCCGGCCGCCGTCGAGAAGGGCGCGGCAGCCTAGCGAAGGCGGGAGCGCGCTAGCGCTTCACGAGCTCGCCGACCACTCGGCCGGCGCCGAGCACCTGGCGCCACGATCGCTTCCACCCGTCCTCGCCGATCGCCGTGCGCAGCACGCGCACCCATCGCGCCCGCTGCGCTTCGTCGACGACGCCCTCCAGCCGCAGCCACAGCGCTTCGAGGTTGTACGGCGGCGTGCCGTCGAGCCGCATCGGCACGATCGTCTCGACCGGCACGGCGAGATCCTCCGCGATCGCGTCGAGCGCCTCGCGCATGGACCGCTCCTTCGGCCTCACCGGCAGGTCGACGTTGTAAGGCGGCGCCCATTCGCGCGCCGGAGAGAGCCGATCCACGTGGCTCGCGACGATGACGAGCGGCGGCATTTTTCGTGCCGGCTCCGCCCCGAACCGGCCGCGCACGGCGTCGAGCGCGGCGCGATCGAGCGCCCGGTCGGGGCGGTGCGCGGCCGTGACCCAGACGAGCAGGTCGCAGGCGAACGCCCGATCGACGAGCTCCGCGACGCCGGCGTCGTCGTCGACGCCCGGGGAGTCGATCAGGTACGCCGGCGGTAGCCCGCTTTGCCGCAGCTCGTAGCCCTCGAAGCCGGCCGTGAGCGGCAGCACGTCCACGCCCGCGCCGAGCTCGCCGAGCAGATCGTTCACGAGCGTCGACTTGCCGGCGTTCGTCCGGCCCGCGATCAGGATGCGCAGCGCACCCGGCGGCGCTGCCGGCAGGGCGACCCCTTCGAGCCCTTCGGCCGCCGCGAAGGCCGCGTGCTCTAGCGCGTCGACGCGCAACCGCCCCGAGTAGAGCTCGATCGCCGCGCGGCCCACCTCCTCGACCCAGAGCCGAACGATCCGCTGCCGGACGCTCGCTTGCAGGCTGTTGAACAGATCGCCGACGAAGTGATCGCGGAGCTCGGCGATGAGCGCGTGCCACGGGCTGACCATGCGCCCGACCCGCATCAGCGCATAGAGCTTCAGGCCGTGCTCGAAGCCGGCCACGACGAGCGGCCGGTAGCCCCACGCCCGCATCAACGGGCCCGCTTTCAGCCGATGCGACAGCGGCACGTGCTCGAGCAGCACCCGGCGCAGCCGCGCGCTGACCCGCTCGGTCAGCAGGAGCACCTCCGGCAGCGTGAACTCGAGCGCCGGCTCCGCGCGGCCCGGGTGGTAATGCCGCGCCACTTCCTCGATCGTGCGCTGCGCGGCCGCGATCATCAGGCGGTGGCTCTCGAGCCAGGCCGTATCGGCCTCGCTGCTGAGCCGCCGGACGGTCTCCCATGCGTCCAGCTCGTGCGGCGCCCACGTCGGATCGGCCGGCGTGATCGTCGGGGTCCGGACGCCCGGCGGCGGGCGCCGCGCCCGGTGGCGCCAGCGCAGCGCCCCCCAGACGGCGGCCGTCAGCGTCATTGCGGCCAGCAGCCACCACGCGAGCCAACCCTGCCGCCACAGCCACGCGACGCCGGCGGCGAGCAGCGCGAGCACCGGCAAGGTCAGCAGGACCGCGGCGGTCGCCTCGAAGCGCCATGCCGCCCGGGCCGAGGCGCGGCGGCGGTCGCGAGGCGTGTCGTTGCGCTGTTCGGTCATCGGCGAACGAATCGGCTACTCGCCGGAGCCCTCGGTGCCGGGCGCGGTGGGCGCGGACCTTCGCATTCGCACCATGTCGAGCGCTTCCTGCAACGACTCGCGATAGACCTGCGCCACGTCGTCCGCTGCGCCGCCCCGGCGCCCCGCGCCGAGGTACTCGCAAGCGGCGCGGCCGAGCGCGTACGTGATCGTGAAGCTCGCCGTGCTCGCGGCGGCCGCGCCGACGGTCTGGCCGTATCCCGGAATCAGCTTCGCGAGCTGCCGCGCGCCGAAACGGACTCCGAGCCCGACGGCCGTGCCCGTGCCGAGCGAAGCGGCGAAGCTTCGCAGCGTCGCTCGATTCCAGCCGATCCCGTAGATGCGCCCGATGCTGTGAAGCATCTTGCCCTGAATCGTCGGAACGGTCACGACGCCGACCATCGGCACCGCGTCCGCGGCCGCCGCGGCGAGCGCGTAGCCGAGGACGTGGGGCCGGGCGCGCTCGGCGAGCGAGCGGCTGCCCGCGGCCGCAACGGAACGCAGGATCACGTCCATGCCGGCCGTGCCCGCACGCTCGAGCGCGTCGAGCAGGGCGTCGAGGCCGTAGCGGGGGTCGCGGTACCCTTCCTCCGTCCGGGTGAAATCGATCGGCACGGCATGCACGGCGCCGGTGCCGGGCAGCGCCGCGAAGTCCGCGGCCTGGCGAGCCAGGCTGCGCCGCAGGTCGTCGAGCCCGGGCGCCGTCGCCAAGGCCTCGTATGGCGGGTGATCGGCGCCGTCCGGATACCCCTCGTGGAGCCAGGTCTGCGCGAGGACCACGGCCCAGTCCGGATGGCGTGCGCGGACATCCCGCAGCACGCGAAGAATCTCGTCCTGCCTCGTGTCCATCGCGCGCGCGACGGCGAGCACGACGTGGGCGCGCTGCTCGAGCTTCGCGAGGTCCTCCGTCGGATCGTAGCCGGCCTCCCCGAGCCCGCTGCTGTCGAGAAACCGGATCACCGGGACGTCGGGCGGAAAGTCGAAGACGCGCGCGGTGCGCGTGCACGGGCGGTAGCCGCGGCCGATCTCGGCGTCCGGATGCCCGGTGATCGCATGCACGATCGAGGTCTTGCCCGACTGCACCTTGCCGAGCAGCCAGACGACCGGGGCCCGCTCGCGGGCGAGCGCAGCGACGTCGGGGCCGCCGGCCGCATCCGGCGCCGGGCTCAGCACGACGTCGCGGATGACCCGCCAGGCGCGGGTAAGGGTTTCCCCGGGCATCCTCGTCACCGCAAAGCGTGGAGCACGATCATCGCGAGATTGTGCGGGCAGGCGGCCCGGCCGCGCCATCCGCGGGGCCCGCCGCGCGGCCGCCCCGGCCACATCGACGGCGCGTTGCCGCAGCGGAAACGATAGGAGTTCCCTGCTCTGGCTTGGTCGTGCATCGAGGAGTATTCTCGAGGACGGTGCGACCGCGCGGCCCGCCGCAAAGGTGGATCCGGCCGGTGCGCGGCCGTTCGTGTCGAGGGGAGAAGTCGCATGCGAACACCGGTTCCGCGCGTCGGCGCGGCAGCCCCACGGGCCCTGTCCGCCGCGCTCGCCGCTCTGGTCCTGCTCGGCCCCACCGCCTTCGCCGCCGGCAGCCCGGCGGCCGACGCCGCCCGCGACGGCGATCTCGAGACGCTTCTCGCCCTCATTCGCGACGGCGCGGACGTCGACGCGCCGGCCAACGACGGCTCCACCGCCCTCCTCTGGGCATCCTACGCGTCCGACCTCGAGATGGCCCGCGCGCTGCTCGCCGCCGGTGCCGATCCGAACGTCGCGAACGACTTCGGCATGACGCCGCTGCTTCAGGCGAGCCGTACCGGCGACGCGGCGATGATCGGCGCGCTGCTCGAGGCCGGCGCCGACGCTTCGCTCGCACACCCCGAGGGCGCCACTCCGCTGATGGCCGCGGCCCGGACCGGAAGCACGGAGGCCGTGAAGCTGCTGCTCGATCACGGCGCCGACCCGAACGCGGCCGATGCGTTCCAGGAGCAGACGCCGCTGATGTGGGCCGCGGTCGACGGCCACACGGAAGTCGTCGACCTGCTCCTCGCCGCCGGCGCCGATCCGAATCGCCAAGCCCGCGTCAGCGAGCTGACCAAGCGCAGCATCAACGCCGACTTCCCCACCGGCGGCTTCACGGCGCTGATGTTCGCCGCCCGCAACGGTCACGACGAGGTCGTCCGCCGGCTCGTCGAGGCGGGCGCCAACGTGAACCTGAAGAACGGCGACGGCGCGACCGCGATGATGATCGCGATCGTGAACGATCGGCTCGACCTCGCCGCGTGGCTGCTCGAGCACGGCGCCGACCCGAACGACGGCTCGCTGTACTACGCCGTCGAGATGCGCGACGCGACGACCGATTGGTACGCGCACGACGGCTCCCGCCTGCGGCCCGATCACCCGAACGAGCACTCGGCGCTCGACCTGATCGCGTTGCTGCTCGAGGCCGGCGCCGACCCGAACCAGCCGTTCGTGGGCCAGCTGCATTCGTATTCGATGTGCTGCGACACGTACGCGAACGCGTCGCCGTTCTATCGCGCGGCCGTGGCCGCCGACCTCGACGCGCTCGCGCTCATGATCGAGCACGGCGCGGACCTCGAATGGAGCCCGTCGCGCGTGGCCGATGCCGGGCCGGGGCCGAACGCGAACGTCGGCAAGGCGCCGATCCTCGTCGCGATGAACGGCGGCCAGGGCGTGCCCCCGTCCGGCGGGCCGGGCGACCTGCGGCTCGGCCCTCCCGAGTTCCGCGAGCCGGGCACGCGCGATCCGGCGGAGGCGGTCAGGCTGCTGCTCGCGGCCGGGGCGAACCCGGACGCGAAAACGCCGGACGGCGATTCTGCGCTGCACGTCGCCGTGAAGAGCCATCGCCTCGACGTGATCCGGGCGCTGGCCGAGGCGGGCGCCGCGCTCGACGTCGTCGACGCGGAGGGCCGCACGCCGCTGCAGCTGGCCGAGAATCCGCCGGAGGAGCCGCCGCCGGCCGCCGGCGCGCCTCCGCCGAACCGCGGCGACGCCACGTTCGATGAGATGGCCGGCGCGCTGCGCGAGCTGATGGCCGCCGCCGGCGTGCCGATCGAGCCGTACACGCCTCGCACGGCGAGCGCCGACACTGCCGGAGATTCCGTCGAATGAGGCGTCGCGTGTATTTCGCAGCGGGTGCCGCGGCTGCGGCCGCCGCGGGCGCTTATCTGTGGATCGGCCGGTCGCCCGAGGCGGTGCTCCGCAGCGACTGGGCGGTGCTCGACCGCTACTGCGTCGACTGTCACAACGATACCGAGTACACGGGCGACATCTCGTTCGAGTCGCTCCGCCCGGAGGATGTGCCGGGGCACGCCGCGCTGTTCGAGAAAGCGATCCGCAAGCTGCGGCTCGGAATGATGCCGCCGCGTGACCGGCCGCAGCCCGCGCCCGAGGTGCGCGCGGAGCTCGTCGCCGCGCTCGAAGGCACGCTCGACGCCGCGGCCGAGGCGCGGCCCTATGCCGGGTTCACCCCCGTGCACCGCCTGAATCGCGCCGAATACGGCAATGCGATCCGCGATCTGCTCGGCATCGAGGTCGACGTGGCGGAGCTCTTGCCGAGCGACGGGGGCGATTTCGGCTTCGACAACATCGCGGCCGCGCTCACGACGTCGCCGCTGCTGCTCGAGCGGTACCTCACGGCGGCACTGCGCGTGAGCGCGCTGGCCGTCGGTGATCCGGACGCCGTGCCGACCGCCGCGACGTACAAGATCCCCACGGAGGTCACACAGGACGCGCGCATGGAAGGGCTGCCGCTCGGCACGCGCGGCGGCATGCGGGTACGCCATTATTTCCCGGCCGACGCGGACTACGTGTTCGCCGGCCGGCTGCTCAGCACCGTGGCCGAAGGCTACGTCGGCGTCGAAGGTCACGACGAGCCGCACGAGTTCATCGTGCTGATCGACGGCGAGGAGGTGTTCCGCGCGCCCATCGGCGGTCCCGAGGACCACCAGGAGAGCTCGGACAACATCACGATCTCCCGCGCTACGATGGACGAGCGCCTGACGTCGCCGCCGATCCCGGTCACGGCGGGTCCGCACGACGTCGGCTTCACGTTCGTCGAGAAGCCGACGATGCGGCAGGACGTCTGGCAGCCGTCGCTGCGCGACTCCCAGGAAGCACACAACCCCTCCGGGTTGCCGAGGCTCGAGTTCGGCATCATCGAGGGGCCGTACGACGTGCGAGGCGTCAGCGACACGCCGAGCCGGGCGCGCATTTTCGTCTGCTATCCGGAATCCGCGACCGAGGAGCGATCGTGCGCCGAGGAGATCTTCGGCACGCTCGCGCGGCGCGCGTTCCGCCGGCCCGTGGGCGAGGCCGACATCGCTGCGCCGCTCGAGTTCTACGAAGGCGCGCGCGCCGACGGCGGCGATTTCGAGGACGGCATCCGCGCAGGCCTTGCGCGGATTCTGGTCAGCCCGTCGTTCCTGTTTCGCACCGAGCGAAGCCCCGAGGATCTCGCGCCCGGCTCGGTTCACCCGATCAGCGACATCGAGCTCGCGTCACGGCTCTCGTTCTTCCTCTGGTCGAGCATTCCGGACGAGGAGCTGCTCGCCCTGGCCGAGCAGGGCCGGCTGCGCGAGCCAGACGTGCTCGAAGCGCAGGTTCGCCGGATGGTCGCCGACGAGCGTGCCGATGCGCTCGTCGAGAACTTCACCGGGCAGTGGCTGCAGCTGCGCAATCTCGAGCAGCGGGTGATACCGGACCTGCTGCTCTTCCCGGACTTCGACGACAACCTGCGCAAGGCCTTTCGCCGCGAGACGGAGATGCTGTTCGGATACGTCGTGCGGCAGAACCGCAGCGTGCTGGAGCTGCTCTCCGCCGATTACACGTTCGTGAACGAGCGCCTCGCCCGGCACTACGGCATTCCCGGCGTGTACGGCACGCGCTTCCGCCGCGTGGAGCTCACCGACCCGAACCGCTTCGGCCTGCTCGGCCACGGCAGCTTCCTGTCGCTCACGTCCGCCGCGAGCCGCACGTCGCCGATCATTCGCGGCAAGTTCGTGCTCGCGAACCTCCTGAACAGCCCGCCGGACCCGCCGCCGGCCGTGGTCCCGGCGCTCGAGGACAGCGCGCCGAAGAATCGGCCCTCGACGGTCCGCGAGCAGCTCGAGATCCATCGGAAGAATCCGGTGTGCGCCGGCTGCCACGACGACATCGATCCGATCGGCTTCGCGCTCGAGAATTTCAACGCCGTCGGGCAGTGGCGGGACGAGACGCGCGATGGGCTCGAGATCGACGCGTCCGGCGTGCTGGTCGACGGCACCGAGGTGAACGGCCCGGTCGAGCTTCGCGAGGCGATCCTGGCGAAGCCCGAGGTCTTTGCCGGCACGGTCACCGAGAAGCTTCTGACCTATGCCCTCGGCCGGGGGCTCAAACCGGCCGACATGCCGGCCGTCCGGCGGATTCTGAGAAATGCGGCCGTGGACGATTACCGGATGATGTCCATCATACTCGGCATCGTCGACAGCCTTCCGTTCCAGATGAGGTCCAAGCCCGCGGCCGCCGACGCGGCCGAGAGCATCGCGCAGAACCGGGAGTAGCACCATGTTCGTCACGAAGAAGCATCTGCATCGCCGCACCTTCCTCCGCGGCGCGTTGGGCTCGATGGTGGCTTTGCCGTTCCTGGATGCAATGGTGCCGGCCTTCGCGCAGAGCGCGGCCCCGCGGCCGTTCCGGTTCGGCGCGGTCTACATGCCGAACGGGGTCTATCCGCAGCTGTGGCATCCCGAGAAGGTCGGGCGCGACTTCGAGTTCCAGCCGATCATGAAGGCGCTCGAGCCGTACCGGGACTACGTGACCACGATCAGCAAGTTGAAGGCGCCGGACGGCAGACCGGACATGGGCGGCGTGCACATGGGAGCGAGCGCGGCCTGGCTGAACGGCGTGGGTCCGGTCGGCGACCACGGCAGCTTCAGCCGGATCGAGTCGCGGAAGACCGTCGATCAATACATCGCCGACGCGATCGCGGAGGATACGCCGCTGCGCTCGCTCGAGGTCGGCACGGAGGACATGGGCACGTCGACCGGCGCCTGCGACGGCTTCCCGTGCGTGTTCTTCAACACGATCTCCTGGCGCGACGACACGAGCCCGCTGCCGGTCGGCATCAATCCGCAAGTCACGTTCGAGCGCATGTTCGGCGATCCGGGCACCGCCGAGCAGCGTCTCGCGCGCCTCGAGCAGAAGCAAAGCCTGCTCGACTCGGTCATGGAGGAGGCGAAGAAGCTCGAGCGCAAGCTCGGCCCGTCGGACAACGCCATCCTGGACGAGTACCTCACGAACGTGCGTCGCGTCGAGACGCAGCTTCAGCGGATGCAGGCACGCGCCCATTCGCTCACGGACCTGCCGTCGGCACCGGTCGGCATTCCCGATCAGTTCGACGAGCATCTGAGCGTTACCTACGATCTGCTGCACCTCGCGTTCCAGGCCGACCTCACGCGCGTCTTCACGTTCATGCTCGGGCACGAAGGCAGCAGCCGCAGCTACGCGCACATCGGCATTCCGGAGCCGCACCATCCGGTCTCGCATCACGGCGACAAGCCCGAAGGCATCGAGAAGTACGCGCGGATCACGACGTACCAGATCGTGAAGCTCGCGGAGTTCGCCGAGAAGCTGAGCGCGACGCTGGACGGCGACGGCACGCTGCTCGATGCGGCCGTGATCTACTGGGGCAGCGGCATGAGCAACGGCAACGAGCACGACCGCCACAACGCGCCGGCGCTGCTGCTCGGCAAAGCGAACGGGCGCCTGGAAGGCAACCTCCACATCGCCGTTCAGCACGAGGAGCCCACCGCGAACCTGCTGCTCGCGCTGGCCGACCTCGCGGGCTGCGAGGTCGACTCGATCGGCACGAGCACCGGCCGGCTGCAGCTCACCTAACGGCCGCATTCCGGCGGCGGCGGTCCGGGCACGGCCGGCCGCCGCCTTTCGTTCTCCAAGATCGATTCGCGCCGAGTCGCCCTATCGGCCGCGCGCCGTCAACCCTCGACCGCGCAATCGCCCACGTACATCTCGGGGCGCGACGTGAACCCCGGCAGCTCGATCGGCGAGTACTCGTGGCGGGTGTGCACGGCCTTCATGCGGCCGTCGACCGTCTCCTGCGCGAGAACGGTCGTGACGTGAAGCGGGCCGGCGTCGCTCATCTCGAGGAAGTGCAAGTAGCCGTGAGAGTAGCGGACGACGATGAACATCGCGCCTAGCGCGCTGTCGGCCTCCGCCGTGCCTTCATTGACGTCGATGTCGAAGAACGACGTTTCGAGATCAGCGTCGCCGAGCGTCGCTGTGGCCTCGGCCCCATCCCATCGGCCCGTGGCGAGCGCCGTGAAGCGGCAATCGACCCGCGTCGCCGCCGCCAGGCGATCCTCGAGACCGGACTGGGCCGTCGCGACGTCCGAGCCGCCGAGGAGCGGCACCGTAAAGGAAGCGAGCGCGAAAGGAATGATCTTCTTCATTTCGTTCCGTGCGATAGTCGTGGACATGATCGGAGCCGCCGGCGGGCCGCCGATCGCCGGTGCCAGTCTTAGCATGCCGAGACGCCCTTGGCCATTCCGCCGGCAAATTGACCGCGGAAGCCGGCGGTTCGGATAATCGGATCGGGGGGAAGGAGAATCACGTTGCGAATCGTCCTGCTCGCCGTCGCTTGCTGTCTCGTCGCGTCGGCGGCCGTCCGCAGCCAGTCGGTCGACGAGCCGGAAGTGCACGCGCATCTCGCGAAGCTTTTTCCCGACGCTGCGAGCTTCTCGAAGAAGGAAGGCAGCCCGCCGCACTACAAGGCGTTCGGACCGGCCGAGCCCGGCAAGTCGCCGCAGCTGCTCGGTCTCGCCTACTGGACCACCGAGCTCGAGCCGCTCGAGCGCGGCTACGACGGGCCGATCAAGATGCTCGTCGGCATCGATACGAACGGCGTTCTGAGAGGCATCGTGGTCACCGATCATCGCGAGCCTTACGGCTACTTCTCGGTCGACCTGCCGGAATTCGCCGAGCAATTCGCGGGCAAGAGCGTCCGCGACCGTTTCCGGGTCGGCGAGGACATCGACGCGATCACGCGCGCCACGATCACCGTCACGAGCGCGAGCCGCGCGGTGCGCAACAGCTCGCGCCGCATCGCTCGCGCTTATCTCACGCCGCCGAAGCCGTGACGGCGATTCCGCAGCCGGCCCGCGCAGCACGACCGAACGCGCGGCCGCGCCGCCGCCCTCCGGACGGCCTCCGCAGCGCATGGCGGGGCGCGGCGCTTCTCGCGCGGGCGCTGCTCGTCGCGGCGCTCGCGCTCGGCGTCACGCGCGCCCAGCCGGGCGATGAGGCGCCGGAGCCGCCCGCGCAGGCCCCGGCCGCGGACGACCTCGCCGGCGGATCGCAGGCGCCGGCCGGGGACGAGCTCTGGAGCTTCGAGGACGTCGACGAGGTCGAGCCGGCGTTTCTCGAGATCGCCGCCGCTCAGGCCGTCGACCTCGGGCTGTTCGCGGCATTCGCCGCGCTCGCGATGATCGGCTTTTGGCGCCGCAGCGTCGCGCTCAAGTACCTGACGCTGGTCGCCGCGGTGCTGTACATGGGGGTCTACAAGAGCCAGCTGCTGTCGATCGTCAACGTCTTCGGCGCCGTCACCGGCAACCTGCCGATCTTCTCTTACAGCCTGGCGTGGTACGCGTTCGCGGCGTTCGCCGTCGTCACGACCGTGCTGTGGGGCCGGCTCTACTGCGGGCGGATCTGCGCGTTCGGCGCGCTGACGCAGCTGATCGACGCGGTCGTGCCGAAGCGGTGGCAGCTGCGCATTCCAGAGACGCTCGAGCGGCGCGCCGGCTTCATCAAGTACGCGATTCTGCTCGGCGCCGTCGCCTATTACCTCGCGACGCGCGAGATCGGCTTTTATCGCTACATCGAGCCGTTCTGGATGTTCACCTTCCAGGCGTCGACGGCGCTCTGGGTCGCCCTCGGCGCGCTGCTCGTCGCGAGCGTCTTCGTACGCAACCTCTACTGCCGCTTTCTCTGCCCGGTCGGCGCCGCCCTCGGCCTGCTGTCGATGCTGACCGTCTTCCGCATCAAGCGCTGGCCGGAGTGCGGCCAGTGCAGGCTCTGCGAGAAGACCTGCGAGTGGGGCGCGATCCGCAATCGGCGGATCGTCGTCACCGAGTGCGTGCGCTGCGACGATTGCGAGCGGCTTTATGCGGATCGTGCCCGCTGCCCGCACTGGCTGCTCGAAGCCAAACGCCGAGCGCGAGCTGCGGCCGAGCGCGCGGCTATTCGGCGCCCTCGTAGTCGAGCTGGAACAGCACGCCGAGATTGATGCTCCCGTGGTTGGCGGGGCTCTGCCCTGTCGTCAGCGTAGCGTCCTCGATCCGGCGCTCGTCCCGCCCGCCTGCGAGATCTCGAGCTGAAACTCGCCGTCGTGCTCCTCGATGCCCTGGGCGACGGCGGCGTCGAGCAGCTCCGTGGCCTTGTTCTCCCGCAAGACGATCGGATCGCGCAGGAGATCCTTCATCAGCGCGTAGCACATCGCGACCATGACGACCGTGAACGGCAACGCCGCGATGAACGTGAGGTTCTGGATGCCGGTGAGCGCGGCGTTGCCGCCGATCGCGAGCATGATCGCGGCCACCGCGCCCGTCGCCGCGCCCCAGAAGACCACGACCCAGCGGGACGGCGACAGGGAGCCGCGCTGGGACAGCGTGCCCATCACGACCGACGCGGCGTCCGCGCCCGAGACGAAGAAGATCGCGACCAGCACGATCACGATCGCGGACGTGATGCCCGTGAGCGGCAGCTCGGCGAGCACGTTGAACGTCTGCGCCTCCGCGCCGCCTTCGACCACGGGCGCGCCGGCGCGGGCGAGACCGATCGCGGCGCCGCCGAAGATCGAGAACCACAGCACGCTGATCACGCTCGGCACGAGCAGGACGCCGCCGATGAACTGGCGAATCGTGCGTCCGCGGCTGATGCGCGCAATGAACATTCCGACGAACGGCGTCCAGGAGATCCACCAGGCCCAGTAGAAGACGGTCCAGCTTTGCAGCCAGGCGCTCATCGCGGCGCCGCCGGTCGCCCCGGAGCGGGACGCCATCAAGCCGAAGTCGCTCAGGTAGCTGCCGATCGACGTCGGCACGAGGTTCAGCATGAACACGGTGGGCCCGACGACGAACACGAACACGGCGAGCAGCACGGCGAGGACCATGTTGATGTTCGACAGGTACTGGATACCTTTCGCCACCCCGGAAACGGCGGACGCGATGAAGCAGATCGTGAGCGCGACGATGATCAGCACGAGCACGCCCGCGCCCGCGCCTTCGATCCACCCCGCCTCGATCAGGCCGGTCCTGATCTGCAGCGTGCCGATCCCGAGCGAGGCCGCCGAGCCGAAGAGGGTGGCGAAGAGCGCGAGGATGTCGATCAGCTTGCCGGCGGGGCCATGCGCGCGGCTTCCGAGAAGCGGCGCGAATACCGAGCTGATGAGCTGGCTGCGGCCTTTGCGGAACGCGCTGTACGCGATCGCGAGACCCGCGACCGCGTAGATCGCCCACGGATGCAGCGTCCAGTGAAACAGCGTAGTCGCCATTGCCGTGCGGATCGCTTGGGCTTCGGCGCCCGCGGCGACGGTGCCGTCGGCGGCGAGCGGCACCGTGCCGGGCGGCGGGCTGACGAAGTGCGACAGCGGCTCGCTGACGCCGAAGAACATCAGCCCGATGCCCATGCCCGCGCTGAACATCATCGCGATCCACGACACGGTGCGGAACTCGGGCTCCTCGTCGTCGCGGCCGAGCGGGATTCGGCCGAAGCGGCTGAACGCGAGATACAGCGCGAAGGCGACGAAGCCCGTGGCCGAGAGCACGAAGAACCAGCCGAGGTTCACGATCAGCCACTCGAGCGCGCGCGCCGTGACGGCGGCGAGAGAGTCCGTGGCGAAGCCGCCCCAGGCGACGAGCGTGAACATGATCGCGGCCACGGCGGCGAAGACGACGAGGTCCGTGCGTTCCGAGGCGTGACGAAGAAGCGCCGGCCCCCGTCGGCGCGCCGGAGCGCCCCCGCGCACCGGCGGAGCTGTCGAATTGGGCTCCCGCATCACGATCGGCGCCGGCCGTGGCGGCGCCGGAATCCCTCCCGGTCTCCGTTGGACGAGCGAATCCCTTTACGGGCCCGCTCGCGGGTCGTCTCGATTTGCCGAGGCCGAACCCTGAACGATTCCGGCGCTCGAGGCAACCCTTGAGCGCCGAAAGCCGCGCACGGCGGCGTTCCCGGGGTGTTGCCGAGCCGGTATAGCCGGCGCTCGCCGTCAGTCCCGAGCGGCGCGGGCGCGGCGCCAGAACCAGATCGCGCCGATCGCGCCGACGACCGCCTGCGCGACGACCAGGCCGGTGCGCAGCGAGGTCGCCGTTTCCATTCGGCCCGTCGCGAACCAATACACGGCGTGCGCGGCGATCAGCACGCAGATCAAGGCGTTGATCTTGTGGCGGAGCGACCGCGGCACGGCCTTCTTTTTCTCGGACCGCCTGCTTCGGCGGGGTCGGGCAAGAGTAGCGAAGCCCGGGAGGGACGGCAACGGCGCGGACCGTGGGCGCCCCAAAGCCTGTTACCATCGCGTCTGCTCGGAACGTCTTCGACCGCGAACCCGGGGGGGCCTGCATGGCGGCAACTAGAGTCAATGTGTCCGATCTGATCGACGACAGCAGGGTCGGTCGCTTTCAGATCATGCTGTTCGCGCTCTGCGCGATGTCGTTGATCATGGACGGCTTCGACGTGCAGGCGATGGGCTACGTCGCGCCTGAGGCCATCCCGGAGCTCGGAATGTCGGGCGCCCAGCTCGGCACGATTCTCGCCGCCGCGAACGTCGGCGTGCTGATCGGGTCGCTGCTGTTCACGATGCTGGCCGACAAGATCGGCCGCCGGCCGGTGCTGATCATCGGCACGTTCTTCTATGCGATCATCACGATTCTGACGGCGAACGCCGGCTCCGCGACCGAGCTCCTGTGGCTGCGCTTCATCGGCGGCGTCGGCATGGGCTCGATCATTCCGAATGCGACGGCGCTGATCGGCGAATACAGCCCGAAGCGCGTGCGCGTGACGCTGATCATGACGATTACCGTCGGGTTCACGGCCGGCGCCGCTCTCGGCGGCTTCGTCGCGGCCTGGCTCATGCCGCTGTTCGGCTGGCGGTCGGTCTTCTACTTCGGCGGCATCATCCCGCTGGTCGTCGGCATCCTGATGATCTTCTGGCTTCCGGAGTCGCTGCAGTTTCTCGTCGTGCGCCGCAAGCTCGACAAGGTCGCACGATGGCTCGCGCGCGTGGACCGGAACGCGCCGGTCGGCCCCGGCGTCGAGTACGTGGCCGCCGAGCAGAGCAAAGGCGGCGTGCCGGTCAAGCATCTGCTCACGGAAGGGCGCGCGCCGGTCACGCTGCTCTACTGGCTCGTCAACTTCACGAACCTGCTGAACCTCTATTTCCTCGCCGGCCTGCTGCCGACGATCCTGAGCCAAAACGGGCTCTCCTCGTCGACGTCCGCGCTGATCGGCGGGGCAATGCAGACCGGCGGCACGATCGGCACGTTCGGTCTCGCGTGGCTGATCGCGAAGAAGGGGTTCACGCCGATGCTGACGCTGACGTTCGCCACGGCGTCCGTCGCGATCGCGCTGATCGGCACCGATTTCGTCCTCGCGATCGTGCCGCTGCTCACGATCATCGTGTTCCTCGCGGGGTGGTCGGTGATCGGCGGCCAGCCCGGGCTGAACGCCTTGGCGGCCACGTACTATCCGACGTATATGCGCTCCACGGGAATCGGCTGGGGGCTCGGAATCGGCCGGATCGGCGCGATCATCGGCCCCTTCATCGGCGGCCAGCTTCTCGATCTCGACTGGTCTACCCGGCAGCTGTTTCTCGTGTTCGCGCTGCCGGCCGTGGTCTCGACGCTCGTGATGCTCGCGCTTCATTTCCTGCTGAGGTCGCCGAGCGCCGCGATGCCGCTGCGCGAGGAAACGGCGTAGCCGGCGGACAGTCGAACGTCGCATGGAAATCGTCTCCACGCTGCTCGATCTCTTCCTCCATCTGGACGAGCACCTCGTCGACGTCGCGACGACGTACGGCGCGTGGATCTATGCGCTGCTGTTCGCGATCATCTTCCTCGAAACCGGCGTCGTCGCCACGCCTTTCCTTCCCGGGGACTCCCTGCTGTTCGCGGCCGGCGCGCTCGCGGCCGCCGGAGCGGTCGATATCGGCGTGCTCCTTCTGCTTCTGACCGCCGCGGCGATCCTCGGCGACAGCGTGAATTACGCGATCGGCCGCGCCTTGGGGCCGCGAGTGTTCACGGAGCACCGCCGGCTGCTGAACCGCGAGCACCTGCTGCGCACGCAGCGTTTCTACGAACGCCACGGCGGAAAGACGATCGTGCTCGCCCGCTTCGTGCCGATCGTGCGCACTTTCGCGCCGTTCGTGGCGGGGGTCGGCGCGATGCGCTACCCGCGCTTCCTGGCCTTCAACGTCGGCGGCGGGTGCGCGTGGGCGGGAGGGTTCCTGCTGCTCGGTTACTTTTTCGGCAATCAGCCGATCGTGAAGGAGCATTTCGGCTTCGTGATTCTCGCCGTCATCGTGATCTCGCTCCTGCCCGTCACGTACGAGGCATGGCGGGCGCGCAACGGCAGGCACCCGGCCGCATGAGCCTCGCGGTCGTCACGCTCGCCGCTTTGGCGATCGCGATCGTATTGAGCTGCACCACGCGGCTCAACGTCGGCCTGATCGCGATCGCGCTCGCCTGGGTCATCGGCGTCTACGGCGCCGGTCTTTCCGTCCGAGACGTGACCGACGGGTTCCCCGTCGGCCTGTTCCTCACGCTCGCGGGCGTCACGCTGCTGTTCAGCCAGGCGCACGTCAACGGGACGCTCGACATCGTCGCGCACAACGCCACGCGCCTCTGTCGCGGCCGCGTCGGGCTCGTGCCGATCATGTATTTCGCGCTCGGCGCGGCCGTCGCGTCCGCCGGGCCGGGCAACATCGCGACGACCGGGTTGCTCGCCCCGATGGCGATGGCGACCGCGCTCCGGGCCGGGATCCCGCCTTTTCTGATGGCCGTCATGGTCGGCAACGGCTGTAACGCCGGCTCGCTGTCGCCGCTCGCCCCTTCGGGCATCATCGTCACGGGCCTCATGGAGCGCATCGGGCTGCCCGGCTTCGAGGTGAACACCTGGCTCTACAATCTCGGCGCGCACGCGATCGTCGCATTCGGCGCGTATTTTCTGTTCGGCGGGTGGAAGCTGCTCGCGCGCACGGACCGCGTCGCGCTCGCGACGGACGGGAAGACCGCGGCGCTCGATCTCCATCAGCGGCTCACGCTCGCGATCATCGGCCTCTTGATCGTCGGCGTCATCTTCGTCGGCGTCGACATCGGCATGGCGGCGTTCTCGGGAGCCGTGATCCTCACGCTGCTGCGCGCCGCGGACGAGCAAGCCGCGGTCAAGGGCATGCCGTGGAGCACGATCCTGATGGTCTGCGGGGTGACGCTGCTGATCGGGCTGCTGGAGCAGACCGGCGGGATGGATCTCTTCGCGAAGCTCCTGTCCACCGCTGCGACGCCGGCGACGATCATTCCGTTCATCGGTGTCACGATCGGGCTGATCTCGGCGTACTCGAGCACGTCGGCCGTGATCCTGCCGGCGTTCCTGCCGACCGTGCCGGGGCTAGTCGAGAACCTCGGCGGCGGCGACCCGCTCGCGCTCGCGTCCACGATGAACGTGGCGGGGCACCTCGTCGACGTGTCCCCGCTCTCGACGATCGGCGCCTTGTGCGTGGCGTCGGTGCCGGCCGGGGACGCCAGCCGGCGCCTCTTCAACCAGCTCCTCGCCTGGGGGCTTTCGATGACCGTCGTCGGCGCGACGCTCTGCTGGCTGATGTTCTCCGGTATCTGAAAAAAGGCGTTCTGACACCTTTTTTCCCAGACATCTTTTTTAGAGCGTGTAATTCAGTGCCCAGACGAGCAGCAGCACGAGCGGGACGTGCACGATGAACTGCAGCATCGAGTAGCCGACGATGTCGCGCGCCTTCAGCCCGAGAATCCCGACCAACGGCAGCATCCAGAACGGGTGGATCAGATTCGCGAGCGCCTCGGTGGCGTTGTACGTCTGAACGACCCAGCCGAGATGCATGTCGAGCGACTTGCCGGCCTCGAGGAGATACGGCGCCTCGATCAGCCATTTGCCGCCGGCCGACGGAATGAAGAGCCCGAGGAACGCCGAGTAGATGCCGACCATGACCGGAAACGTGTGGTGCGTGGAGATCGAGACGAAGAAATCGGACATCTGAGTCGCGAGTCCCGAATCCGTGAGCATCCGCACGATGCCGGCGTACATCGGATACTGAATGAGCACGCCGCCCACGGGCGTCACCGACGCCGCAATCGCGTTGACGAACGACTTCGGCCGCCAATGCAGCAGCAGCCCCACGATCAGGAACAGGAACACGTAATGGTTGAGCTGGAGCAGCACGCCCAAGCCGCCGGCGATCACTTCGCGGATCAAGTAGCCGAGGCCGAGCGTGCAGACGACGATCGTGAGCAGCGGGCTGTGCTCGAGCCACTCGCCCGGCTTCTCGTGCCTGCCGATACCGGTATCCGCTTCCGCGTACTCCACGCCCATGTCCGCCATGCCGCGGGCCCGTGACTCGGGCGGCGACGAGTAGAACGCGATCGCCGCGGATACGGCGATCAATACCCCCGCGACCATCAGGCTCTGCCAGAGGCCTAGGGTCTGGCTCAACGGGATCACGCCGCTGATGTTCTCGATCGCATCCGGAAGCGAGTCGGGCGTCGCCATGATCAGCGCGGCCGACGAGGAGAGCCCGAGCGCCCAGACGCTGCCGACGCCGAGATATGCCGCCGCGCCGATCGCCCGGTAATCGGCGCCCTTGACGCGATGCGCGACCTCGCGCGCAAGCAGTGCGCTGAAGATCAGGCTGAAGCTCCACGATACGAGCGAGGCCAGCATCGAGAAGACGCCCACGTACGCGGCGGCGCCCGGGCCCGTCTGCGGCAGCGCCGCGATGCGCCGGATCACGCGGTAGACCGCCGGCGCCGTCGCCACCGCGTAGCCGGTGACGATGATCATCGACATCTGCATCGTGAACGCGACGAGATCCCAGAAGCCGGTGCCGAACCGCTCCGCCGTGTCGAGAACGGAGTGGCCCGCCGCGAGGCTCGCGACGAACACGATGGCGACGGCCGCGAGCGCGAGCGCGAACGCGTCGGGAAACCATTTTTCGAACCAGTCGGAGAGACGCAGCCCGACCGAAGCGAGCACGGAGGTCCCGTCCCGCGGCGTGTGGTGATTGGACATGGGCGCGAATATTAGCAGAGGCGGCGCGGCGGTCGACCACCGCATTCCTCGAAAACGCCGCCGGTCACCGAAAGGGCCGAAGCTTCAGCAATGCCGGCAGCAAGACCATGCTGGCCGCGAGAGTCATCACGATGCCCAACGTCAGCAGCTGCCCCAAGCTCGCCATGCCGCGGTGCGCCGACAGCCCGAGCGTGCCGAAGCTGACGACGGTCGTGAGATTGCTCGCGAGCACGGCGAGCGACGTGCTCGTGCCGAACGGCTCGCCGTCGGCCGTCGGATGCGTGCGCATTCGGTGCACGATGTGAATGCCGTTGTCGACGCCGATGCCGACGAGGAGCGGCAGCCCGATGATGCTCGCGAAATTCAACGGAACGCCGAGCAGCACCGTGACGGCCAGCGTCGCGGCCGTCGCGAGCAGAATGGGCACGATGACGAGCAGCACGTCCTTCCCCCGCCGCAGAAAAACCCACAGCAGGATCGTCACCATGACCAGCGCGTAGACGAGCGCGAGCTGAAAGGCATGCACGACCGTGCGCGACGCTTCGCGATAAACGACCGGCAGGCCGGTGGCGCTGGGCACGATGCTTCGCACGGAGTCGGCGAAACGGGCGGCCTCGCCGTTGTCGCTCACGTCCTCGCGCGGCGCAATCTCGATCAGCTCGCGTCCGTCGGCGCTGACCCATCGCTCGAGGAGCGCCGGCGGCAGCGCGTCGCGGTCGAACGGTTGGGCGCCGAGACCCTTCGCGAGGCGCTCGAGCTCGCGCGGCAGGTCGCCGACGACGGCTTCGTCGAGGGCGACGAGCGTGCGCGTCCGCTCCGGCTCGTCGTGCGTGCCGAGCGCCGCGAGCAGCGCGTCGACGGCCTTCCGCAGCTCGCCTGCGGCCGCGCCGCGGCCGGTCGCGCCCTCGAGATCGTCGTGAAGCGCGCGGAAAGCGTCATGGAGCCGCTCGGGATCGGCCGGTGTGCGCTTCAAGTCGGCGAACCCCGGTCCCATCAGCAGCGCGATGTCCTCGAGCACGAGCGCCTTCTCCGCCTGCTGCTCCGGCACGAGCGTATCGACCGTGCTCACCCGGCGCACGGTGTCCAGGCCGCGCAGCGCCGCCGCCCACTCGAGCGCCGTGTCGTGGTCCGGCGCAATCGCCACCATGTTGAAAAGCGCGGCTTCGCTGTCCGCGGCGAGCTCCTCGAGCGCGCGCACGGATTCCGACTCCGGGTCGCGCATGTGGAGCGGATTGCTGTCGAACTCGGTGAACGGCAATGCCGTCAACGTCGTCAGGAGCATCACTGCCGTGACGCCGAGCACGATCGGCGGCCGTGCCGTCAACCTCTTGAAGCCGAGGGTGCCGATCCAGGCGGGGCGCGGCCGGCAGTCGGCCGGCGTCAGGAAGCGGCCGAGCAAGGCCGGCAACAGGGTAAGGCTCGCGAACAGGCTGATGAACATTCCCGTGCCGGAGATGATGCCGAGCTCGGATACGCCGTCGAAGGCCGTCGGGATGAAGGCGTAGAAGCCGGCGGCCGTCGTCACGGCGGCGATCACGAGCGACGATCCGATGCCGCCGACGGTACGGACGATCGCGTCGTCCAGCGCGACGCCCTCGGCGAGGAGCTCCTTCACGCGCAGGCAAACGTGGATGATGAAGTCCGTTCCGAGCCCGATGTACATGACGGCGAAGGCCGCCGAGAGCAGGTTCAGATGCCCGACGGCGGCGGCCGCGAACGCGGCCGCGCCGGTCAGCCCGGCGACGAGCGTGGTGGCGGAGATCGCGAGCAGCTTCCACGACCGGAGCGTCGCGTAGAGCAGAAACACGACCAGGACGAAGGAGACGACGCCGGCGACGTTCGCGCCCTGCCGGACGCTCAGCATCTCCTCGTGCTCCATCGCGACGGCGCCGGTCAGGCGGGCGGTGACGCCGCGGAGCTCGCCGGTGGCGAGCGCATCGATCGCCGCGCGAAGGTGCTCCATCGGCGCGGCGGCCGGACGCACGCTGTCGAAGTCGAGCACGGGCTGGAGCAGGATCGTGCGCCGCGTGCCCTCCGCGGCCGCACCGCCGGCGATCAGTCGCCGCCAGTCGATCGGATCGCGGCCTCCGTCGAGCACGGCGGTGACGGCGCCCGTGAGCTCGCCGTAAAGCGCATTCGCGAGCGGGTCGCCCCCTTCGCCGTCCGCAGCGGTCAACGTCCTGTCGACGACGTTCACGACGGCGGCGCCGTCGAGCCCGGGCCGCAGGAGACCGATCAGCGGTTGCGCGGCCGCGAGACGGTCCCCGAGGTCCTCGAGCTCCTCCACCGACGAGTACAACAGCCCGTTGCGCTCGAAGAACTCGTCCGAGCGGGCGGCGAAGACCGAGCGGTAAAGGTCCGGGCGGCGGCGAAGCCGCTCGACGAGCGCGGACGAGAACGCGTCGACCGCCTCGGTCGACGGCCCGTCGATGACGACGACGATGTTTCGGTCCCGCGACGGAAAGCTCGCGCGGTAATCGATGAAATTTCGGCGCCACGGCAGCTCGGCCGAGATCATGTTGGCCGTATCGGTGTTGATGCCGAGGCGGGTCGCGGCGTAATAAGCGCTCGCCGCGGCGGCGACGATGCCGACGACGATCACCGTGCCGCGGAAACGGAGGACGAGGCGTGCACAGAACGCCAATGCGCCTTCTATCGGGCCCATCGCCGAGGGACTCGCGTCGGCCTACCCGCGGCAGCGTACGGCCCGAGGGCGCAAGCCCCGACGTCCGAGCCTCCGCGCGGAAGCGCGCGGCGGAGCGTTCGCGCTGGCGCCGCCTCGGGCGATGTCGGCTGAAAGTGAGCGCAAATTCGAGGCCTCTTCGTCGGACGCGGGAACGACGGGCGTTTATAGCAGCCCGTGCGCGGTTCCGTCGAGGCCGAGATCGCCGTTCCCGCCGCCCGGGGCGGCGGGCGGCCGAACGGGACGTTCACTCCCCGCCGGCGTTGCGGAGGATCGCTGCGACTTCCTCCGACACCGTGTTGTCGCGGCCGCCGATCCTGCCGAGCGCGGCGTCGACCGGCGAAACGCCGAGCGCGTCGACGATATCGACCTCGGCCCCGTGGTCGATCAGGTACTGCACGACGCGTGCCCACCCGAACTTCACGGCGCCGTAGAGCGCCGTCTGCCCCTCGCGCTCGGTCATCGTGCTCGGGCGCGCGATACGCGCCGTCCGGCTCGTGATGTCCGTGACGCGCGCGTTGACGTCCGCGCCGGCCGCGAGCAAGAGCTCGAGCGTCGCGATCGCGCGGCTCTCGACGTCGCCGCCGTAGTCGGCGCTGCGGTCGCGGCCCGAGACCCCCATGCCGGCGGCGGCCATCAGCGGCGTCACGCCCATCACGTTCGGCAGATCGACGAGCGCTCCGTGCTCGAGCAGCGCCCGCACGGCCTCGACGTCGTGCCCGATCGCGGCCCGGAGCAGCGGCGTGGCGCCCGTCGTCAAAAGGTCGTCCACGAAGCGTCCGATGTTTCCGCCGCGGCTCGGCCGATGCATGTTCAGCTGCGGGTTCGGATCGACGCCCGCCTCGAGCAGCATCCGGATCACGTCGATCGCGTCGACCTCGCCGCGCTCCTCGGGCGGCGGCGTGGGGCCGCGGGAGTTGAACGAGCTGATGTCCGTGGCGATGTAGAGCGCCGTCCGCCCCCACCAGTCCGAGTAGTGCGGGTTCGCACCGCGCTCGAGCAGGCGCTTCGCCGTCTCGAACGCGAAGTTGTCGATCGCGATCATCAGCGGCGTCACGCCGTCCGGGTTGGGCCGATCGATGTCGGCCCCGGCGTCGAGGATCGCGTCGACGCAGGCCGTGCATCCGGAGCGGGCGGCGTAGAGCAGCGCCGTGAGACCGCCGGTCGGCCGATACTGCGCGCGCGGCTCGGACGTGACCTGCGTGGCCCAGTCGTTCGCGAGCGCGCGCACGTGCACGTCCGCGCCGTGCTCGATCAGAAGCCGCGTGATCTCCGGCTGGCGGGCATCGGCCGCCCACATCAGCGCCGTCTGGCCGCGCCATGCTTCACGCGCGTTCACGTCCGCGCCGTGCTCGATCAAGATCCTCGCGGCCTCGAGCGCGCCCGCGCGGGCGGCGAGCATCAGCGCCGTCTGCCCGTCCTGGTTCGGCGACTCGACGTCGGCGCCAGCCTCGAGCAGCGTCTCGACGAGACCCGCATGGCCGACCTTCACGGCTTCGGCGAGCGGGCTCGAGCCGTAAAGGTTCACGGCATCCGCCTTCGCGCCGCGCTCGAGGAGCACGGACACGAGCTCGGGATCGATCCGGTAGACGGCCCAGTGGAGCGGCGTCGTGCCGTCGCCCTGGGCGGCGTTGACATCGGCGCCCGCGCGGATCATCTCGAGCGCGGCTTCGCGGTCGCCCGCCTGAATCAGATCCGCGAGGCTCTCGTCCGCGGCCGCGGTGGAGACCGCGGCCCAAGCGACGACGACCGACGCGAAAGCCGGGATTGCGCGCGGCATCAGACGATGTCGTGCGAAAGCGTGTTGTGATGTGCCCATAGGCTCCTGTGAGCCGCGTCCAGAAACGCGAGCGGATCGTCGAATTGCCGGCCGAGCCCGTCCATCACGCCGGCCGCGAGCATGTCCTCGGCGCTGTAGCCCTTCCGCAGCAGCTCGACCGTGCGCTCGAACAGCGTGAGCATCAGATCGTGCTCGGCCTGCACCTCGGCGCGGCCGATCACCGGACCGTAGCTCGGAACGAACCGGGTTTCGGCATCGCTGATCTCGAGCAGCATCGCGAGCGCATCGACGCGCCCGCCGATCCAACCGCCGCCGAACCAGTCGAGCTCGGGGTCCCGAACGGGCGACACGGCGCCGCCGACCGCCATGACGTTCGCGTCGCGGAAGAACACGTAGATGTCGCCATCCGTGTGCGCCTCGAGCAGATAGCCGTGCTCGATCCGCTCGCCGCCGGCGACCGTCTCGCCGCGCGTGTAAAAGGTCTCCGTGGGGAGCGCTTCCGGGGGCAACGGCTTCTCGTAGCGATCCTCGGCCGGCACGTAGTAGCCGACGGCGAGGCGCTGCCGGGTCTTCTCGTGCGCGACGATCGTCGCGCCGGCCCGTCCCAAAGCCGCGTTCGACCCGACCTGCTCGCGATGCCAGTGCGTGTTGAACAGCGTGCCGACGCGCTCGCCGCCCGGAAGCCCGCCGAGCGCGGCGAGCAGCGCGTTCCCGGCGGCCTCGGCGCCGCTGTCGACGAGCACGTGCCCCTGCGCAGTCGCCTTCGCGACGACGTTGCCCCCGGCGCCGGCGATCACGACGATACCGTCGGCGACGGGGGTGACCGAGAGCGCTTCCGCGGCGAAGGCCGCGCGCGGCGGGCAGCGTAGCGCGGCCCCAGCGAGCGCCGTCAATCCGCTCTTCAGCAGCGACCTGCGGTTCATCACGCCGAACGCGATCGCTCGATCTTCCGCGCCCGATGCGCGGGCGCCCGCGTTCTCGACGGCATCTCAGACTCCGGCGATCTCGCCGGTGCTGTCGGCGAAGCTCGCGAGCTCGAAGCCGACCTTGTTCAGCACCGTGAGGTGCAGATTCGCGAGTGTCGTGTGCTCGGGCAGCTCTATGTGCCTGCCGCCTTGCAACGTTCCGCAGCCGCCCCCGACGAGGAGGGTCGGCAGCGGATAGTTGTTGTGCCGGTCGCTGTTGCTCATGTTCGACCCGTAGAGCAGCATCGAATGGTCGAGCAGCGTGCCTTGGCCGTCCGGGATGGAGTCGAGCTTCGCGAGAAACTCCGTGAAGCGCTCGACGTGATAGCGCTGAATGCGCACGAGCTTGCGGAGCCGCTCGAGATCGTTCGCGTGGTGCGACAGCGGGTGGAACGCGTCCGGCACGCCGATGTGGTTGTACGTGCGGTTCGTGCCTTCCGCCACCATGATGTAGGACGCAACACGCGTGAGGTTCGCCTGAAAGGCGAGCGCGATCAGATCGAACATCAGCTTGACCTGCTCGTCGAACGAGTCGAGCTCGCCGATCGGCGCTTCCGGCACCTCGATCCCCGAAAGGTCGCGCCGCTCGGCCATCTCGATGCGCCGCTCGATCTCGCGCACGGTATCGAGGTAGCGGCCGAGAATCACGCGGTCGCCGGCGCCGAGCTTGCGCTCGAGCGCCTTCGTCCGGTCGGCGATCAGGTCGAGGAGGCTCTTGGTCTGCCGCGCGACGGCCTCGCGCTCTTCCGGCGTATCGCCTTCGCCGAACAGCCGCACGAAGACCTTGCGCGGGTTGAACTCCATCGGCAGCGGCGACGTCGGCGTACGGAACGACAGCGTGGAGCTGTAGTAGCAGCCTCCCCTGCCGACCGAGCATGCGGCCGCTTGAATGGTGTTCTCGGAGGCGACCTCGAGCGACGGCAGCGGCGTCTCCTGCCCGATTCGGCCCGCGATGATCTGGTCGATCGTCGCGGCCATGCTCGCGCCGCTTGCGTCCGTGTCGGGCCGCACAGCGCTCAGCCACGTCGCCGGCACGAGCGTGTGCACGGAATTCCGCGCCGCCTTGTTCTCGAGGTTCGAGAACGACGCGACGTAACGCTTGAACGGCTCGAGCGGCTCGAGGATCGGGCTCAAGCGGAAGCTCTCGCCGGCCCCGCTCGGCGTCCACTGGTCCATCTCCGGGCCGTGCGCGGTGTTCCACATGATCGCGCCGTGCGGAATATAGAAGAAGCCGACGCGAAGCTGCGGCGCGGCGGCGGTGTCGGCGAGCGCCGTGGCGGCGGGGATCATCGCGTCGAGCAGCGGCAGCCCGACCGCGACGCCCGTCCCTTTGAGAACCGTTCGGCGGGAAAGGTGCTTCCTCGTGAGAAACATGACCTGACTCCTGCTCAATCGGGCGTTGCAGCCGCCGACGTCGCGACGCCGGTCGCGGCAGTTGCGGCAGCCGCGACGCGCGCCGGATCGGTGTCGTCCCGCGGAGGCATCGCCTGCATCCTGAACGCGTCGCTCTTCACGATGCCGGCGACGATCGCCGGGAAGCGGTAGTCCTTTTCGGCGGCCTCGCGCACGACGGCGCGCACCTGCGGCATGTCGTAATACTCGAGCTTCCTGCCGAGCGCGTACTGCATCAGGCGCCGCGTCAGCGCCTGCACGAACTGGTCCTCCCGCCGGAGCAGCGCCTCGCGAAGCTCCACGGGCCCGGTCACGGAGACGCCGCCCGGGAGAACGGTGCTCGCGTCGATCGGCGCCTGCGCCTCCGTGTCGAAGTCGCGCCACCGCCCGGTGACGGTGAAGTTCTCGAGCGCGAGGCCGTAAGGGTCGATCACGCCGTGACACCCATTGCACGTCGCGCTCTGGCGATGCGCCTCGAGGCGCGCGCGGATCGTCTTCGGGCGCTCGCCCTTCGGCGTCGAGAGATCGGTCTCGACGTTCGGCGGCGGGGGCGCGGGCGGCGTGCCCATGATCTTCTCGAGCACCCAGGCGCCGCGGAGCACCGGCGACGTGCGGTCGCCGTAGGACGTGCGCAGCAGCACGGCGCCCTTGCCGAGCAGCCCCTTGCGGGCCTCGTCCTCGAGCGTGACGCGGCGGAACTGCGCGCCGTGCACGCCCTCGATGCCGTAGTGCTCGGCCAGCCGCTCGTTCAGGAACGTATGATCGGCCGTGAGCAGATCGCGCACGTCGCGGTCCTCGAGCAGAATGCTCGCGAGGAAGAGCCGGATCTCCGTCGCGAAGTCCGCGCGCAGCTCGTCGCTCCACTCGGGGAACAGCCGGGCGTCCGGTTCGACCGCATCGAGGTCGTCGAGATCGAGCCAGCGGAGCGCGAAGTCCGTGACGAGGTTCTCCGCGCGGGGATCGGCCAGCATCCGCTCGACCTGCGCTTCGAGCGTCGCCGGCTCCCGGAGCTTGCCGGCCTCGGCGAGCTCGAGCAGCTCGTCGTCCGGCCCGCTGCTCCACAGGAAGAACGAAAGGCGCGACGCGAGCTCGAGATCGTCGAGCGCGAAGACTTCGGCGTCGGCCGCGTTCTCCGGCGGCGTGATCGCCCGATACAGGAAATCCGGGCTCGCGAGCACGGCGGTGACGAGCTGCTCGACGCCGGCGTCGAAGCTGCCGCCGTCCGCGCGGCCGGCCTCGTAGAAGGGCATGAGCCACGCGAGGTCGTCCTGCGTGACCGGCCGCCGGAAGGCGCGCCGCGCGAGACGGGCGGCGATGCGCTCGGCGCACGCGCGCTCCCGGGCCGGCACCTCCGGCTCGCAGATGAAAATCTTGTCGCGGCTCTCCGTGCGCGAAAGCTCGGTCGGACCGAACGGGCCCGCCACCTCGATCGGGCCGATCACGCGCGGAACCCGCATCTCGCCGACGTAGTTGAAGCCGCCGTAAGGCACGAATCCGCGAATGCGCGTGTCGGTGGCCGCGCGCGAGCGCTCGATGAAGGTGACCACGACCTCGTGCCTCCCCGCTTTCACGTGCACCGGAATGTCGGCGAAGCGCTTCATGATCTCGGCCCGGGCCGGCGCGCCGCCGCGATCGACGAACGCGAGATCCTCGGCGCCGCCGAGCTTCGCCCGGAACACCTCGTCGCGATCGATCAGGACGACGAGCGTTTGCTCGGTCTCGAGCGACCGCGGGTAGAGCCCGACATCGAGATCGGTGACCGTGATCCGGTATTCCCCGTCCGCGGGGAAATAGTGCTCGAACCGCGTGCCGCCGCGCGTGCCGAGCGGCATGCCGTCGACGTAGTCGTCCTGATCGCCGGCCGGCGGCGGGTAAGCCTCGCTCTGGACCTTCGGCTCCGGCGTTCCGACGGCGAGGCGGGCGATCGTGCGCGCGGCAGTGAGGTACTGCTCGAGGAACGTCGGCGAGACGCTCAGGGCCGCAGCGACGTTCGTGAAGCCGTCCACCTCGATCTCGGCCGGCAGAATCTCCTCCGCGTCGACCTCGACGCCGAGCAGATCGCGCACGGTGATCGCGAATTGCGTCCGGTTCAATCGCTGGATCGGCACGTGCCCGGCCGTTTGCGCCGGCGCGGTCGCGTCGATCGTGTCCTCGAGGAACGCCACGAACGCGTCGAGCTGCTCCTGCTCGGGCTGCGGGGCGCCCGGCGGCGGCATCAGGCGCCCGCGGAGCTTGCGCACCGCCGCCTCGAACGTCGCGGCATGCGCGGGGACCGATGCCGGCGTGAGACCCTCGAAGACGACCTCGCCCGCCCGGTCTACCGGGTTGTGGCAGTCCGTGCAGTAACGGTCGAGCATCGCCCATTGCCGCTCTGCGGATCGACCGATGAAACCGGCTCGGTATACGACGATGCCGGCGGCGAGGACGGCACCGCCGGCGGCGAGAACGCTGCCGAGGAAGAGCCGAGAACGTTTCATCGGCTCAAGGATAGATGTCGGGTCAGGGCCAGTCCAGCAGCCGCGTCGCGGACCCCGATCCCCCGCCGGTCCCGAGTCGGGCTCGCGAAAAAGAGGCGCACGCAGGCGGTCTGCGACGAGGTGGGGCCGGCTGCCCGATAGAGGGCATAATGCGCGCATCGAACGACGGAGACGACGGATGACGTCCACGGCCGGCCGCAAGGTCACGACGCAGCGCCTGCGGGAAATGAAGGCGAGCGGCGAGAAGATCGCCTGTCTCACGGCCTACGACAATCTCACCGCCGCCATTCTCGATCGCGCGGGAATCGATCTCATCCTCGTCGGGGACAGCGCCGGCAATGCGTTCGCCGGCCACGACACGACGATCCCGATGACCATGGAGCAGATGCTCTACCACACGCAGGTCGTAACGCGCGGCGTGAATCGCGCGCTCGTCGTCGGGGATCTCCCGTTCATGTCCTACCAGGTCAGCGAAGAGGACGCCCTGCGCAACGCGGGCCGCTTCGTGAAGGAAGCGCTGGCCGAAGCCGTGAAGCTCGAGGGCGGGGAGCCCGTCTGCCCGACGGTCAAGCGGATCGTCGATGCGGGCATCCCGGTCATGGGTCACCTCGGCCTGACGCCGCAATCGATTCACCAGTTCGGCAGCTACAAGGCACGCGGCGTCGCGGATGCCGAAGCCCGACGCATTCTGCGCGACGCGAAGGCGCTCGAAGAGGCCGGGGTCTTTGCGCTCGTGCTCGAAAAGGTGCCGGCCGCGCTCGCGAAGGAGGTCACGACGAGCGTCGACGTGCCGGTCATCGGCATCGGCGCCGGGCCGTTCTGCGACGGTCAGATTCTCGTGACGCCCGACATGCTCGGTCTCTTCACGAAGTTTCGACCGCGCTTCGTGCGGCGCTACGCGGAGCTCGCCGCGACGATGGAAGACGCGTTCCGCCGGTACGGCGACGACGTCAGAAGCGGCTCGTTTCCGTCGGACGACGAAAGCTACTGATTCGCTCGTCGCCCCGGCGCGGGCGGCCCTCGGGCCGAGAGCTTCCGGAGCCCCGCGCATCACGGAGTGTGACCGCGATCCTGTGGCCGCGCCGGTCCGTCGCCGATACTCCCCGCGTCGTCATTTCGGATGCAACGATGATGTTTCGCACGGCGCCTTGCATCGCGGCCGCGCTCGTCCTCTCCGGCTGTGCCGCGATGAGCGAGCAGGCCTGCCTGGTATCCGATTGGAGGACGGTGGGCTTCGAGGACGGCGCAGCCGGCCGGCCCGTCGGCACGATCGGCCGCTATCGCGAGGCGTGCGCGAAACACGGCGTCTCGCCCGATCTCGAGAGCTACCGCGCCGGTCATTCCGAAGGCCTCGAGGTCTACTGCCGGCCCGGCCGCGGGTTCGACGTCGGTCGCAGCGGGGGCCTGTACCGCGGCGTGTGCCCGGCGGATCTCGAGCCGGAATTCCTCGCCGCATATCAATCGGGCCGCCGGCTCTACGAGCTCGAGTCGAGCGTGAGCCGCATCGACGGCCTGATCGCGAGCAACGCGCGCGAGCAGGAACGCATCAAGCAGGAGCTGACCGAGATCGCGGCGTCCATCGCGAGCAGCGAGACGTCGACGGAGGAGCGCGTCCGGCTGGTGGCCGAGGCAGCCGAGCTCGGCAAGCGCCACGGCGAGCTATCGGCCGAGAACGACGCGCTGCGGGAGGAGCGCGCCGTCGCGGCCGCCGAGCTCGACGCGTACCGGCAAACGCTCGCCTCCGGATTCTGACGTTCGCGGCCGGGGGGGCCGCCTTCCTCGACCGTCCTTTGGTCACAGGCATGTCACGATCGCGGTGTTCTCCGATACCTGCGGCAACCTGATCCAGATCTACGAGCCGAAAGCGGGGAAAGGCTGAGGCGCGGCTGTCGTCGGCCGCCGTGCGGCCAACGCGCGCGACATCACCCTCCACGGAGCGCTGCTGCAGTACGCTCGTCCGCAGGAAAGAACGCCTCGATCGCGAGCTCGGACAGCGTGACGTCGAGCGGCGTGCCGAAAACCGTCGTGGTGCTGTAGAACGCGAGCTCGACGTCGTCGACGACGAGCCTGAGCGGCACCGCAATGCCCGCGTACTGCGAAATCGTGCTGACGTGAGCCGATTCGTGCGGCGCCGGGTAAGTCTCGAGCTCGTCGAGCAGTGCAGCGAGCGCCGGATCCGCCGTCGCTTCGATTTGCTTGCGCAGCCGATCGAACAAGTGCTCGCGCCACTCCGCGAGATTCGCGATTCTCGGCGCAAGCCCCTCCGGATGCAGGCTCAGCTTCAGCACGTTCAGCGGCGGCGCGAGGAGCGCGGGGTCGATGCCGGATAGGAGCGGCGCAACCGCATCGTTTTGCGCGACGAGATGCCAATGCCGGTCGATCGCAAGCGCGGGGAACGGCTCGTGTCCCTTCAGGACGAGCTGCACGACACGGTATGCAGCCGCGAGCTCTTCGTCGTTTAGGCGACGTTCCGGGAAACGCGGCGCATAGCCCGCGGCGACGAGCAGCGTGTTGCGCTGGCGGAGCGGCACCTCGAGCCGCTTGGCGAGGCGCAGCAGCATTTCCCGGCTCGGCGTCGATCGGCCCGTCGTCGCTCAGGCGATCGCAGTCGCAGCCATTGCGGAGGTTCAGCTCATCGGCATGCGGCGGGCGCGAGCCGGGATGACTCCGGCCGCGTCGTGACGGTCATGATTCGACGGCCGCCGCCGGCGCTGCCGGCGAGCGGCCGATCGGCCGCGCCCGATATCGTCCCCGAAACCCGGGGGACAACGTCGGCTTCTGTATCCGGCTGACGCGGGCGCCACCGCGTCTCGCCTCGGCTAGCGCGCCGTCGACGAAGCCGAGATCGTCGGCGCCGCGCTCGCGGCACTCCATGTAACCTCACCCGCCGCCCGCCGGTAATCGATACTGCGCGCAGCCGCCCGCGCTTCCCTGTCAGCCGATCGAGGATCGGCGGCATCCAACGGACTGGACGACGACTTGTCGGCGTCTCGGATGCCTGTCGTACGACATCGACACGACACCGAGCTCGATCACGCAATGAACCGGAGAACGTCGATGCGAGCCATCAACACTCACGGCAGTGCGATTTTGGCGGCGGCTTTGATTCCCTTCGTCGGGTGCACGATAGTGGACCCGCCGGCGCCGCAACTGCGGCCGGATGCGATTTACCTGGAATCGAGTCGCGGAGTCTGGCTCGATCCCGCCGTGCGCGATCAGGTCTTCTGCTTGGAAGGGCAGTACTTGGTGTGCAGTTTCGGCTCGGGCCGGCTCTCCGCGCAGTGGTGCCAGTGCCCGGCCTTATGAGCGGCCTGAGCCGAAGCCAGTGTGCCGGTGACCACCCTACTTGAGCTCGGTGAGCGCAATACGCCTCCCTGATTCAGCCGCGCGCTCGATTGCCGCGATGATCCGATGAACCGCCACCGCGTCTTCGAAACTTGGGGCCGAGCGAGCGCCCTCCCGCAGATCACGGGCCATCCTGGCGTAGACGCGGGCGACGTTCCCCGACTCTACGTCTTCAGGCCAACCGGCACGATACGACAGAGGGACCTCGAGCGGCTCGAATGCCTTCTCGTCGCCGCGCGCGCCTTCGACGGAGAGTCGAACCATCTGCGTGTGCCCGGACGAGCCCGAGATCCGGATGTCGCCCTCGGTGCCACTTATCTCCCAGTAGAGGCCATCGCCGTCTCTCGCCGCGCCGCCCCGATAATGGATCGAGATGGGAACGCCGGAAGCGAATACGCCGCTGACGAGCACTTGATCGGGGGCTGTTACGGGGAGCTCTTCCCCCGTATCGGCTACCAGCGCCACCGGACGTCGCACGGCCAACACGGCAGAAACTTCTGCGAGCTCGCCGAACACATCCCGCAGAGCGGCCAGCGTGTGGCCCACCGGGATAGTCAGCAACGTGGCGCCGTTGGATCGGTCGAGCAGGTAGGCCCAGGTTTTCCTGTCGGGGATGCTGCCGCCTCCCTGCAAAGCGCCGCCTCGCCCAACCAGCGTGGTGGATAAGATATCCCCTACAAAGCCGTCCGCGATCAGATGTCTCAGATATTCGATTTCCGGCGCGACACGCGCCTGCGTGCCTACCACGCCGATCACGCCACTGGCGCCAGCGAGCGCGGCCATTTCCTCGGCCTCCGCCAAATTCTTGCCGAGCGGCCATTCGCAATAGACGTGCTTTCCTGCAGCGATTGCAGCCTTCACGATCTCCAGGTGAGGCGGCACCTTTACGGCGACCGTGACGATGTCGACCTCCGGCGCCGTCACCAGCTCGGCGACGCTGGCGAACGCCCGAGGTAATCCGGTTGCGGCGGCCGCCGCTGCAGCGCTCGCTTTGCTTCTGTTGGCTACACCAACGAGCTCGAAGGTATCGGACAATGCTCGCAGGGCGGGAATGTGGGTTCGTGCAGCCCAACTTCTGCCCGGCTCGACGCCGACGATTCCAACCCCAAGGCGGTGTTTCGGCATGGCGTTCCGTGCTCGTTCTTCTCACGAAGTCTGCAAAATACGCCCGTCCGATCCATGCGAAAATCCCCAAATTCGCGGACGGTGTCTGAGATTTCGCACAGATCGTGAATTGGGAAGACATCCGCCATTTCCTCGCGGTGGCGCAGAGCGGCACGCTCTCCGGCGCCGCGCGCAAGCTCAAAGTCGATCACGCGACCGTGAGTCGGCGACTTGCCGCGCTCGAGGCGGCTCTCGACGTTCGGCTGGTCGATCGGCTGCCGCGAGCATGCCGCCTCACGGCAATCGGAAGGAATGTGCTCGAGCGCGCGATGGAAATGGAATCCGCGGCGCACGACATCAGCCGGCTCGCCAGGTCGGCACACGCTCCACTCTCGGGTCGGGTTACGCTCAGCGCTCCGCCGGTGCTGGTCACCCATCTGTTTGCCGAGCACGTGGCACGCTTCCGGAAAGATTATCCGGACATCCGGCTTTCCCTTTCGGCACAAGGCCAGCAGATCTCACTGAGCCGTCGCGAAGCCGACGTCGCAGTGCGCCTCGTGAAGCCGGTCGAAAAAGGGAACGTTGCGCGGAAGATCGGGAACATGCACTTCGGCCTCTACGCTCATCGGTCCTACATCTATCTGAGCGCGCCCGAAAGATGGCAATTCATTGCCCGTGGGGTGATGGATTTCGTGGTCGCTGTCGTATCCGAGCAACCCGATCTCTCGAGCCGGTAACGGCTCCGGCACTCGGCCGGCAGCGGATCGTGCGTATGAGCGCACGACGGTTCTGCGCGTCCGGCGCTGCTCGCACGTTCGATAGCACGTCAAACTTGACCTGCCCGTTCGTCCCGGACGAAACTATCCGCGCGCCGCAACCCTTAGCAGGTTTTTTCGCAGAACAACTAAAGAGTTGCGGCATAGCGACGAAATCGTTGTCTCGATCCATTGGATCGCCCTCGTGCGTGCTCGCGGCGCCGAGAGCGGTTCGAGGAGAAAGGATGCCCGTCCCTGGTGTCGAGGCCCATATCGACGACTTCAGTCGCCGGTTGGATGCGTGGCTCAGGCATACGATCTCGACCGCACACGGCTCGGAGGCGTTCGACCTCGCCTTCGTTTCGCACTTCACGACCGCCCCCGCGCAAGCGGCCGCTCCCGCTTCCGGAACGGAGGCTCCCGACGCCGCCGCCGCGCGGCCGCGCATCGAGGTGTGCTTCCAAGCCATCACGGCCGAGAAGCCCGATCGGGCGTCGCTCAACAGAGACGAGACGTTTCTGCTGACGTATCTGCTCAGAGTGACCGCTGCGGACGCCTTCGCGAGCCAGCGAATCTACAGCGCAATTTATTTTGCCGCTCACGAGAGCGCCGACTTCGACATCGCGTCGCCGCCGAGGCAGGGGGCAAGGGCGATCCTGCCCGCGCTCGACGGCGGTCCGGCCACGCTCGCTTTGACCGCGCGGCTCGTACGCAGAGAGCGGGCCTCGGCGCCCGGCATCGTCACCCATCCTCTCGAGGTGCGCATGCGGCCGCTCGGACGCATTACCGGAAGGGTCGTCACGCGGGCGGGCGTCCCCGTCATGCGCGCCGAGATCGACGCGCGCTCGCTCGACAAGCGCGTGCTCTCGGATGCCGCCGGGCGCTTCACGATCTCGGGCGCGCCCGCGAAGGGGACGCTGTCGCTGACCGTGCGAGCCCGCGACAGATCCGTGGATGTCTCGGTCGATGCCGAGAAGCAGGCGGAAGTTCTCGTTGTGATACCAGAGGAGACGGAGCATGGCTGAATACCTGAGTCCCGGCGTCTACGTCGAGGAGGTCGAAAGCGGCGCCCGCCCCATCGAGGCCGTCGGGACCAGCACGGCCGGCTTCGTCGGCCAAGCGCCGAAGATCGATGCGCGCGTGAACGAGGCCGTGGCCGTGACGAATTGGACGCAGTTCCGCTCGCTGTACGTCGGCGAAAAGGACAAGTCGACGCCATTGGCACAGGCCGTGCTCGGATTTTTCCTGAACGGCGGCGCGCGTTGCTACATCGTCAATACGGGGCAGGACGACGCGATCACCGGCAACGGCAAGGGTCTCGACGTGCTCGAGAAGCTCGACGACGTCGCCATCATCGCCGCGCCGGGCAAGACGGACGCGAAATCCTATGACGCGTTGCTGACCTCGGCGGAGAAAACGGGCGACCGGTTTGCGATCCTGGATTCCCCGCTCCACGTGCCCGACATCAACCGGTTGACGCAGGTCGCACGCGTGAGCGCGAAACCGCCGGAGGACGCGGAAGCTGAAGGCTCGAAAGGCGGGCTTCGCGCCCGCGAGTCCCCGCAGGGCTGCGGCGCACAGATCGCGTGCGGCATCGTGACGCGGGACGCGCTCGATCCGAATCAGATCATCGAAACCTACCCGTCGGGCTACGTCGCCGGCATCTATGCGCGCACCGACTTCCGCCGCGGCGTGCACAAGGCGCCGGCCAACGAGATCGTGCGCGGCGCGCTCGACGTGACGCAGCCGATCACGAAAGCGGATCAGGCGGTCCTGAATCCTGCCAGCGTGAACTGCCTGCGGTTCTTCTCGCGCGAAGGCGTCAAGCTCTACGGCGCGCGCACCTTGGCCGCCTCGTCCAGCGAGAACCGCTACGTGAACGTCAAGCGGCTCATGATGCTGATCCGCCTTTCCATCGAGCGCGGCACGGGCTGGGTCGTGTTCGAGCCGAACGATTACTTCCTGTGGGCGAAGATCAAGCGCGACGTCTCGGCGTTCCTGACGATCCTCTGGCGGCAAGGCGCGCTCATGGGGGCGACGCCCGAGGAGGCGTTCTTCGTCAAATGCGACCGCGAGACGAACCCGCAAGAGACGATCGATGCCGGACAGGTCATCACGGTCATCGGCGTCGCCCCGGTGAAGCCGGCGGAATTCGTCATCTTCAAGATCGGTCAGACGCCGTCGGGCGCGTACCTCGAAGCCGCATGACGCCGCGTTCGTGCATGAGCGATCTACATTCGTACGCGAGCGGCCTATAAAGGAGACAAGCCGTGCCAGAAGCTGAGAAGCAGTCCGCGACGGTCGCGAGGCTCGAGCCCTTGCGGAATTACAACTTCATCGTCGACCTCGGCGCCGGCGATCGCGTGCTCTTTACCGAATGCTACGGGCTCGGCGCGCGAGTCACTCCGATCCGCTTCTGCTCGGGCGGCGCCGGAGAGACCGTGCGCTACCTGACCGGCCGCGTCGACTACAACGAGGCGACGTTCCGGTATGGGGTCACGCAGTCCGCGAGCGTCCTGTGGGACTGGTTCGAGGAGGCGAAGCGCGGCGTGGTCAAGCGCCGCGAAGTCTCCGTCGTCATGCTGCAACCCGACGGCGTGACGCCGGAATTCAACATCAATCTTTCCGGCGCATGGATCACGCAGCTCACCGCCCCGTCGCTGCATGCGGCCGGCACGGAGGCGGCCATCGAGGAGATCAAGCTCATCTACGAAGGCATTTCGAGAGACGCGTCGTCACGCTCCTGATGGGGCTGATGACCTGATGCGGGCGGAATGACGTGAACGACGTCGGCGCATTCGTCGCGCGATGGCTGCGTGCCGCCGCCGAGGCGCTCGAGCGACGCAGCGCGGGGCGAGCCGGAACCGACGGCGCGCCGGGGCGCGATCCGCTCGAACGAACGCTCGCGGCGCTGCGCCGCCGCTATCCCGACGCACCCGACCACTGGCTCCGCTTCGTTGCCGAGCGCACGTCGGGCCTCTCCACGAGCGACACTCGCGCGTCCACGGCAGCGGCTTCCGAGGCCGCGAGTCCGAACGATGCGGCAGGCAGCGCCGACGACGCGACGGCAGAGCAGCGGACCCGCGGCGCGCTCCGCACGCGCGAGCCGGCTCGCGCGGAGCGCGGAGACGAATCGCCGGCCCGACCGCCCGGCCGTGCGTCGGCCCACGCCTTGCGCGGCTCGCCGGGCGGCCCGGTGGGCGGCCCCGTTCGCGGCACCCTTGACGGCCCCGTTGGCGGCCCCGCGGATGGTCCGTCGCGCGTCGCGCGGCTGTCGGATCGATTCGTGGTGCGCCCGCGCTTCCGCCCCCGGGCCGCGGCGGAGCAAGGGCCGAAGGCGGGAGCCGGCCATGTCGCCGCCGCCGGCACCGGGCCGCGCCGGGACGGCCTTCCTGACTTTCGTCAGGTCGGGACGGCCGAAACGGCCGAACAGACTCCACGCGTATCGACTCGCTTCCGCTTCCCTGCCGGCTCCTCCGGCCACACCGGCTCGACGGACCCCGCCGGGAGCGCGCCCGGCTTCGGCCGGATCGCGCGGGCACACCGCGCCGAAGCCGACGCAACGCTGGCTCCGCCTCCCGATCGAGCGGCTTCGCCGGCCCGTCCGGCGCACTACGAGGCGGATCCCGTGCGACGGCGGGCAGCGCCGATGCACCGCCCGGCACCTGCCGCCGCGAGCGGCGCCGAGGCGAGCCGATTCGCACCCACCGCGGCCTCGACGGCGGCGCCGAATCGGGACGGCGGTACGCGGCGACAACCGCTGCCCGCTCGACCGCGGGCCGCTGAGCACCCGGCCGGCGAGTCGAGCCGACCGCCGCGATTCGAAACGCCGCCGCGATTCGAAACGCCGAGAACGCCGGCGGCGACGGCCATCGCAGCCCTCGCCAACGCCGTCATCACGGCGAGCAGGCCCGACGAGCCGAAATGGCCCGAGCTGCCCGCGAGCCGGGGCGCCGGTCCCGACGCCGGGCCTGCCGACGACGGCGCGCGATCGTACTTCGCCGAGCCGCTGCGCACGGAGAGACCGGATCGATGGAACGCGTTGCCTTTCTGATCGAGCAAACGGGCGAGCGCGTCTTCGCCATGGTCAATCCCGACGAGCTCACGTTCGAGCGCCAGTCGGGAGTCCGCACGCGTCAATGGCGCGACCGGCCGCTCGCCGCCGCGCACCGGTCCGACGATCCGATGATCCATGTGGGCGGCGGGATCACGGACCTCAAGCTCAATCTGCTCTTCGACGTGGACTTGCTCGCGCGCAGCTCGCCGTCGTTCTCGCAAGCGCCGGATTTTCGCACCCATCTGCAAGCGCCGCCGGCCGAGGCGCGAGCGCCCCTGTCGCTCCCGGTGGAGGGGGCGTCGAGCGAGAGCGACGTCACGAGAGCGCCGCCCGCGGCACCGCTCGCCGTCAAGGACGTCAGAGAGCTCAGCGGTCCGCTCTGGAGATTGACGGAGAACGGCGAAGGCGATGCCGCGTCCACGGGACCGCCGATCGTCTACTTCATCTGGGGCGCCGCATGGAACGTCCCGTGCGTCGCGCTCGCCGTCGCGGAGCGGTTCGATCAGTTCGCCTCGGACGGCACGCCGCTTCGCAGCTGGATGCGGATTCACCTGCGCCGCACGCGCTTGCCGGAGCGAGCGGCCCGTGCGCCCGATCTCTCGACAACGCTGACCACGTCGGCGAGCGCCCGTGCGCCGGCGTCGTTGCCGGAATCCGTCGTGTTGACGGACCCGACGTCGAGCTCACGGCCGGATCTGATTTGCGACAGCGTCTACGGCGACCTGCGCCTCCTGCATCCGCTGCTCGAGTTCAACGGCGTGGACGACTTCTGGTCTCTCGAGCCGGGGCGTGTCTTGCTGACGCCGCCGCCCGACGTGCTGCGGGGGAACACGCCATGAGCCGGCCGCGCGACGTCTTCGAGCCCGCGTTCTCGTTCCGCGTCGCCGGCGAAGCCGCCCCGGCTTCGTTCATCGAAGCGCTGTCGGGCTGGCGTGTGTCACAGCAGCTCTCGCAGCCGTCGGTCTGCGTGCTGCGCTTTCACGATCCCGACCCCTCCGGTGCCGACGCGCTGCGGCTCGGCGCGGAGCTCGAGCTCGCCGACGGCAACGGCGTTCGCATTTTCGCGGGCGCCGTGACCTCGATTCGCCGCGAGAGGCGCGCGGACGGCCTGCGCGTGCTGACGGTCCGCGCACGCGATGCGCTCGAGCAGCTTCGCCGGCGCCAGACGATGACCGTCCGCCGTCCCGACACGCTCGCGGGCGTCGTCACGACGCTCGTTTCCGGCCTCGGCCTCGAGGTTGCGATCGCCGTGGACGAGGACGGGCCGAAGCTGCCGCTCATGATTCAATGGAACACCAGCGACCTCGACTGGATGGCGACGCTCTGCGCGGCCTATGGCCGGTACTTCTCTCTCGAGGGCGGCACGCTTCGGCTCATGTCCCTCGAAGGCTGGAGCGGCCCCCCTATCGAGCTCGGCCTCGACGAGAACCTCTTCGAAGCGTCGATCGAATCGGACGCCCTCTCGCTCCGCACGGAAGCGACGGCGTGCGCCTGGAACCCGCTCAACGTCGAGACGTACAGCGCCTCGGCCCTGGATCTGACGCTCGACGTCGAGCGCGACTGGGAGACCGCGCCGGCGAGCCTGAAGGAGATCGGCAGAGACATCGTCGGCGGCGCCGGACCGCAAAGCGAAGACGTCGTGTCGCGGGTCGCGCAGGCCGATCTCGAGCGGGCCGTGAAGCGCGCCTACCGCTTCGAAGGGCTCGCCGAGGGCGACGCGCGCCTCAAGCCCGGCGCTCGGATCGCGCTCAAAGGGCAGCGTGACGGCCTCGAGGGCGAATTCGCGTTGACGCGCGTCGAGCATCGCTACGCCGCGGAGAGCGGCTATGTCTGCGCGCTTTCCTCGGAGCCGCCGGCGGACCCCGAGCGGCGGATCGGACCCGCCATCAGCGTCGGGGTCGTGAGCGATACGAACGATCCGGCACGCGCCGGCAGGGTCAAGGTCCGGCTCAAGGCGTTCAAGGACGCCGAGTCGGATTGGCTCAACGTCTGCAGCTTGGGCGCCGGGGCGAGCAAAGGATTCGTGCTGCAGCCCGAGGAAGGCGACGACGTGCTCGTTGCATTTGCGAACGACAATCCGGCGCAGGGCGTCGTGATCGGTGGCCTGTTCGGCGCCCATCCGCTGCACGACGACGACGTGGGCCAGAACCGGCCGCGGCCGTGCTCGCTGCGCACGAGCGGCGGACAGCTGCTGCGCCTCGACGACCAGCAAGGCGCCATCGAGCTCAAATCGCGCGGCGGCGTCTTCGACCTCGATCCCGACGGGGTCGTGCTGCAGAGCGAGGCGGATCTCCGCATCGCGGCGCCGGGCCGGCGCATCACGATCGTTGCCGACAGAATCGACTTCCGGAGAGGTTAGCGGATGCTGGTCCTGACGAAAGACGCCTACTTTCTTTGCGAGCACGAAGGCCGTGCCGACCCCAAAGCGCGGCAGTCGTTCGTTCGCATCGAGGACGTGCCGGTGCTGGTCCACGGCGATCCCGTCGGCCGCACGATACATAACTGCAAGAACTACAATCCGCCCGCGGGCATCAAGCCTTGCCTGAAGACGCTGAAGGTCGACAAAGGGTACTCGGCCTTCGTGCGCATCTCCGGGCGGCCGATCTGCCTCTCGTCCGTCGAGGGGTTGACGGACGGGACGCCGCCCGGACGGGTGCATTACTCCGTGCACCGCAGCGGGCAGAATTGGGTGAGCGGCGAATGAACGCCGCCGCGAAGCTCCGGACAGTGCGCTTCGACCTGCCGTTCGATGCGGGCGGCGGCGAGGCGTCCGCCTCGGCGGGGTTCCAGCTGTCCGCCTCGGGCGGGCTCGCGCTGCTCGAGGGCTCGGCCGCGATCCGGCAGGCGATCATGATCCTGCTGTCCACGCGCCCCGGCGAGCGCCTCATGCGCCCGGACTACGGCTGTCCGTTGCATCGGCTCGCGTTCGAGCCGAACGACGCCGCGACCGCGGGGCTCGCGATTCACTACATACGCAGCGCGCTGACGCGATGGGAGCCGCGCATCGACATCCTCTCGCTCGTCACGGAGCCCGGTGCCGACATCGACGCCGAGAGCGGCCGCCTCGCCGTGCGCCTCGAGTACCGCGTGCGCGCGACGAGCGAGATCGCGTCGATGCAGCTCGATCTCGATCTACAAGGGCGGGACCTCGATGCCGTTTCCGACGCCTAACCTCGACGACCGCTCTTTCGAGGAGCTGGTCGCGGCCGCCGTCGATGCGGCGCACCGCGCCTGTCCGCAATGGACCGACCGCTCGCCGGCCGACCCGATGATCGCGCTGCTCGAGGCCTCGGCGTTCCTGACGGATCTCTTGATCTATCGCGTCAACCGCATGCCCGAGAAGGCGTATGTTGCGTTCCTGAATCTCATCGGCACCACGATCGCGCCCCCGTCGGCGGCCGTCGCCACGGTCCGCTTCACGCGCAAGAAAGACGTCAAGGGCCCGATCGAGATTCCCGGCGGCACGCGCATCAAGGCCGGCGGGGCCGACCTCACGTTCGTGCTCGCCAAGGGCGTGAGAATCGCGGAGCATGAGGAGTCGGCCGAGGCGCGCGCACTGCACTGCCGGCTCGTCGAGGGCGAGCTGCTCGGGGTCAGCAACGGCGCGCCGGGCCAAGTGTTCACGCTCGCGCATGCGCCCGTCATCGCCGACACGGGCGACGGCCTCGACCTCGTCATCGGCGTCGAGGAGCGCGGCGACCTCGGCGAGAAGGCGCGCTCCCGAGAGTTCGGCGGCAAGGCGTTTCGAGTGTGGCAAGCCGTCGAGGCGTTCTCGCAACCCGATCCGAGCTCCGAGACGTACGTTTGCGACCGCTACGAAGGACGCGTGCTGTTCGCGCCGGCCGTCCAGAACGGCGGCGAGCCCGGGGATCACACGGGCCGCGCGGCGCTCGCGCGTGTGCCGCCGCGCGGGATGGAGATCCGCGCCTGGTACCGCTGCGGCGGCGGCGCGGCCGGCAACGTTGCCGCACACCAGTTGACCGGCTTCGACGGCGGCGACTTCGGCGTCACGGTCGACAACCCGGACCGCGCCCTCGGCGGACGCGACGCCGAGTCGCTGCAGTCGGCGCTGGCCCGCGGGCCGCACGCGCTGCGCGCGATGGACACCGCGGTCACGGCCCGGGATTTCGAGCGCGCGGCTCTCGCGACGCGCGTCGCCGCGCGCGCCCGCGCCTTCGCTCGCTCGCAGGTCTGGCGTCACGGAGAGCCGGGCACCGTGGAGATCCAGCTCGTCCCGCACGTCGACGAGAACATGCCGCCGGCGCAGCGCTCGCTCGCCGCGACGCTCGAGGCGCACCGCTCGCCCGAGCTGCTCGAGCGCGTCCAGCGCGTCGTCGCGGCTCGCACGCCGCTCGGCGTGAAGGCGCTCGTCGGCTGGAGTCGAACGCGCGCGATCGCGGTGCAGCTCAAGGCCGTCTGCTTCCGCGAGGAGAGTCCCGAGGCGGTCGAGAGGCGGCTCGAGGAGCGCATTTACGCGCTGATCTCACCGTTCGCGCAACGAGAGTTCGGGCAGCCGCTGCGCGCGTCCGACATCCACGAGATCGTGGCGCGCGAGCCCGGCATTCGCTACGTGGAGAAGCTGCGCTTCCTCGTCGAGGACACGCCGCGACACGCATGTGCCCGGATCCGGGCCGATTTCTTCCAGCCGAGAACCTGGCATGCCGTGAGCGGCGACGCGATCTACCGATCGATGGACGACGGCGACAGCTGGTGCGAGACGCTGCGCTTCGGCGACGGCGAGAAGCCCGTGCTGTGCGAGCCGCACCCGTCGCGACCGGGATGGCTCGCGGCGATCAGCGTGAAGCCGACCGGCGAGAGCGCGATCCATCTGTCGAAGGACTGCGGGGAGACGTGGCGCCGCGACGCGGCGGCCCTGACGTTCGGCGTCAACGACGCGGCCTGGTCCGCCGCCGCGGACACCGAGACGGAGCTCTATCTCGCGACGCCGAAGGGCTTGTTCGTCTACGCCGCGCTCGGCAAGGACGCGCCGAGGCGGATCGTCGTCATCGAGGACGACGACCAGTACGGCTTCTGGGCCGTCGCGACGGCGCCGCCGATCAACGGCGCCGCGGCCATCGCCGTGGCCGCGGGTCAGCGTAAGGGCGTATGGATCTCGACGTCGGGCGCGCAGTCGCACAAGTTTCGCCTGTCGGGACTCCAGAGCTCCGACGTCCGCGTGCTCGAAACGCAATGGCATGGCGGGCGCGCGTTCCTCTGGGCGGGGTTCGCGGCGGAGGCCGGCGCCGTGGGACAGGGCTGCGCGCGGCTCGAGCTGCGCGGCTTCGAGGACGATCCCGCGGGCTGGGTCGAGGTTTCGCAAGGCTGGAAAGGCGGAAGCTGCGAAGCGATCGCTTTCGCCGGCGAGCAGGTCTTCGCGGGCTCGAACCGCTCCGGCGTCTTGCGCACGGCGTTGCCGCACCTCGAGCAGGGCTGGATCGCGGGGCAGATCGACAACGGGCTTCCGATCCGCGACGAGCAGCGCCTCTGGCACGAAGTCCACGGCATCGCCGTGCGCGCCGAAGCCGGTAGCCCGCCGATCGTCATGGTCGGCGGCCCGGTCGGCGTTTTCCGCAGCCGCGACGGGGCCGTGACATTTCAGAACGCCGCGCGGACGACGTTCGACGATTACGTCGCGTTATCGGAAGGGTGGCTGTTCGCGTCCGCAGCGCACGAGATCGAGATCGTCTCCGAGGACACGCTGTAGCGAGCGCCTGGATGAAAGTGTAGCCAGCGATGAAAGCGGAAAAGATCGCGCGTCTCCTGCCCGAGATCTTCCAGGCGACGGTCGGCGCGTCCGGCCCGCTCGACGGCTTTCTCGCCGCACAGGAGAGGCTGCACGCGCCCTGCGAATCCGCGATCGACGGCTTCGCCGATCAGCTCGACCCGCGGCTCGCGGCGCCCGCTTTCGTCTACCTGCTCGCCCATTGGATGGACCTCGACTATCTCCTCGACGGCCCGTCCCACGCGCCGCGCTTCGCGGCCGGCGTCGGGCGGCTCCGCGAGTTGATTGCGACCGCGGCGAAGAACGCGCGCGAGCGCGGCACGGAGCGGACGCTGGTCCGGCTGCTCGAAACGGCCACGGGCTGCAACGGCTTCACGATCGAGACCGATTCGGGCAGCATCTTCCATTTCAAGGTGCATGCTCCGAAGGAAGCTCGTGCGTTCAGCGGTTTGATCAGCCGTATCGTGGCGGCGGAGAAGCCGGCCTTTGCGGTGTGCGAGCTCAGCTTTGCCGCCGCGGATGCGGAGACCGCGGCAGATCCCGCCGACGCGCCGACGACTTGACGCGCCGACAACTTGAAGAGGGCAACGACATGTCGAGCTTTACGATCACGACCCCGGAAGCTTCGGTAACCCTGCGCCCTTCGTCGGTCAAGCCCGGCGAAACGGCCAAAGGCACGGTGACCTACGGCGTCACGAACAAGACGGGCGCCACGATTCGCACGGGTCTGCGCATCAAGCCCAGCGAAGGCGCCCAGCAGGCCTGGTTCACGGTTCGCGGCGGCGACGAGCGCGACATCGCTCCCGGCGCGACGGAAAGCTTTTCCGTCGACCTCAGCGTGCCCGGCGTCCCCGCGCCGGGCGAGGGCGGCAGCCCGGGCTCCGGCGACGGTGGCTCCGGTACGAGCGAGGCCGTCAGCCCTGCGGGGTATCGGTTCGCCGCGGTCGCCGTGAATCTTCGCGACCCCGACAATGATTTCGAAACCGGATCGCCGATCGCGTTCCGCGCGCCGGCGCTCGAGCCGAAACCCGACCCCAAGATCAAGTGGTGGATGATCGCGGCGCCGATCGCCCTGCTGCTCGTCGTCGGTGGCGCGCTCTGGGCGTTGTGGCCCGACGAGCGCGTGACCCTCCCCAATTTCGAGGGCAGCTTGCTCGCCGAGGCCAGGAGCACGCTCACGAGCCAGGGCTACAGCGTCGAGGAGATCGCGCTTTCCGTCGGCGGACCCGAATTCGATCGGCAGCAGTTTTACGATCAGATCGTCACCGAGCAGACGCCCGAATCGGACGGCACCACGCCGATCGAGAGGCCCGACAAGGTGCAGCTCGGATGGGAGTGGAAGCCGAAAAAGGTGACCGTTCCGGACGTCGTCGACTTGGCGTTCGGCCCCGCCGTCAGCGAGATCGAGAAGGCCGGCTTGAGGTACGTCGGCGCCATCGGGCCGGCGGGCAATCCGCCGTCCAACCTTCACTACCCGGCCGTGGCGTCCGTCAGCCCCACGGGTCAGCAGGACGCCGGGACGGGGATTACCTTCACGATGAAATGGAAACAGGGCCTTCGGCTGGGGGACGTGGTGATCCTGCAGCAGCAGTTCGAGGTCGGCAAAAACAAGGTGACTCCAATGCTCCAGCTCCGCAGACCCCAGCAGTAGCCGCGCCGAGCTCCGATGAAGGTGCTCGTCGTCGTCTGCGCCGTCGTGCTGCTCCTGCAGATCGGGGCGCTCGGATTGAGCTTCGGCACCGGCGACGTCGATCACCCCGAAAGAGATCAGATCGAGGACGGCGAGTGGCATGCGGAGAACGAATTTCCGCTCGCCGCGAAGGCCGAGGCCTTCCTCGACCGATTCAGGCCGAGGCTGAAATTACCTTGGGACGAGCAATTCTTTGCGTCCGACGCCGCCTCTCCCGTGGCTTTCACGCACGGCGGCGAAGGCACCGAAGGACGGCGCGTAGCGAAATTCGAGCTCGTTGCCGGCACCGGGGCGTCGATCGCATACGCTTGCAGCATCGACAAGCCCGGCTTCGAATGCCCGCAAAGGATCTGCCTGTGCCAGCCCGATAAGCCCGTCGATGCGCTGGCCCGGGCGGCGTGCCCCTCGCTGCCGGCCGTGTGCCCGGCCGACGGCCACCTCGGCGAGATCGTCGTCTACGGCGAGACCGGCACCCTCGAGCTCCAAGGCCTAGGTGCCGCGGGCGGCACGGTTCGGCAGCGCTGACCTGAAGCTAAACCTCCCTTCTGGAAAGCTGTAAGTCGAACAACCTGGCGATACCCAAGATCGATGCGACCAGCGTCACGATGAGCCAAACGAAGGCGATGACGGCCGTGACGAGCGCGCCGACCGCGTCCGTGATGCTCGACAGAAATCCGGGCGGCCACGCGATGAGCATGCTGGTGAGCCACGTCGCGAGCATCGAAAGGCCGATCAGGATCACGAGTAGCTTGTTTTTCAAGTATCCGAGGTCGGTCAGCGCGAGCATGAACAGAAAGAACACCTTGAGCAGCATGATGAAGGAGAGCGCCTCGATCGCCCTCTGCTTCGGAAAATTCGCAAAGAGGTCGAGGTAGGCCAGCGTGCCGAAGGGCGCCGCGAACAGCAATCCGAGCATGAGCATGATCGCGAGAAACGCGGCGACGATCAGCAGGAAAGACACGACGACGCCGACGAGCGAGAGGATCAGACCCGCGACCGCGGCGGCTTTGGCGACCTGCGCCTTGAAGCGGAAATACCCGAGGCTCGTGACGACGACGAAATAGAGGAGAATGCCGTCGAGGAGCGCGAGATAGGGTCCGCCGAGCCCGGGTAGACTTTCGGGCATGCCCGCGGCGTTCCGCAGCAGCGCGAGCGTCGCGAGCTCGACCGCGACGACGAGCACGATGCTGAGCACGGCGAGGACGAAAAAGGGTATTCGCACGTTCGGAATTCCGCGGGCCGCTCTCGCGTATCAGCGTGGAAGCGCCGCGGGCGTATAGCTCGAGAGCGCGCGAATCAAGTCGTCGGTATAGACGACATCGTCGCCGAGACAATCCGCGTCCCTGCACCACTTCGCCTGCACGCACTCGGCGCCGCCTTCCCGGCTGTCGACGAAATCGTAGCGGCCGCCGGTCAGGAGGCCCAGCACGCGCGGTGCGGAGTCCTCGATCGATTGCGCCGCGAACACCGCGGAGCCCGAATTGCCGATGAACGTGTCGCTGTTCGAAATGAAGTATTCCGTGGTGGCGGTTTGCACGACGCCGAGCCGCGTCACTATGGCCGCGAGGCCAAGCGGATAGCCGATGACCGTCGTGACGACGCTCGGATGCACGTTCGTCGAGTCGGCGAGCGTCGCGCTCGGTGCGTCGATGTCGCGGTCGACCTCGAAAACGGTCCAGTCCGCGCCGCGCTCGCCGATCGTGGCCGGCCGGCGCGAAGCGACGATCGACGCGCACTGATACACGTCGTCGCTCCTCACGACGTTCGGCGCATCGCCGTCGCCGTAGTAGCCGAAAACGACCGAGGTGTCGGCGCACTGCCGGGCGTTCCTGACGCAGTGCGCCGAGGTCGCGACGAGCCGATCGCCGATCTTGACCCCGGAGCAGCGGCCCGGCCGCGGAAGCCCGGCGAAGCGCTCCGTGCTGCAGAGCGGCGGCCACGACGGGTCGTCTCGGAGCGAGACGGTGCCGTCGCCCTCGTCCATGACGTAGTCCTTGTCGATGAGCACGGCCGTCGACCGTGCGGCCGCCTTCTCGAGCGGCGTCGCTTCGCTCATGGCGTAGCGATCGTCCGAGCTCCCGAGGATCTGCCTGATCGTTCGGACGATGCCGTCGAAATCGCCGCGATGGTAATAGAGCTCCGGCGACGCACCGTCAGCGGCCTGCCAGGAGATGTAAAGCGCGGCGCCGGGAGCAGGCCGCTCGCCGAGATCTTCTCTCGGGCAATACCGGTTTTCGGGCACGAAGAACGAGACGTATTGGTACTCGCAGGGCACGTGCTTGTACGGCACGACGGGCGGAGTCGGCAGGGCAATGCGGTTGCCGTCGCCGCCCCACTGACAGTCGCGGCCGCGGCACGCCGGCCTCACGTCGGCCGCCGGCGGTCTGCGAAGCTGCAATCTCGCGAGGTCGACGATCTGCGCCGGAAGGGCCGGACGCAAGAGCTCCGCGCGCGCAGCGGGCGTGTCCGCTCGCTCCGCGGGCGGGACGGCGGCCGCCTCGAGCGCCTCTCGCGCAGGCGCCGCACGCGCGCGCTCGCGCAACCGGCGTGCCGCGAGGCGCTCGGGACGCTCCGCAGCGACGGGCGGCGGCGCCGCCCCGGCCGCCGCACGCGGCGTTGCCGGCGACGTTGTGACCGGGGCGGGCGCGCCGGCCGTTGCCGGCGATGTTGCGACTGCGGTGGGCGCCCCGGCCGTTGCCGGCGTCGTCGCGACCGCGGCAGACGCCGCCGCCGTCGCGGGCGTCGCCGCGCGCAGCGCCCTGAACAGCACCGGCCCGCCGGGCGCTTCCTGGCTGCAAGCCTCGGGGCCGAATGGGCATCGCGGAGGCGGCGTCGTCGCAGGGGCGAGTGGCTGCGGCGGCTGCGGCGGGCAGCCGATCTCGGCGGGCGCGTAGAAGGCGCCGTAGCAAGCCGTCCAGCCGGGCGCGGGCGGGTCGCCGTCGCGCAGGCTCGGGCACGAGGCGGCGTCCTCGACGAAGCGCGCAGGATAGTGGTCGGGACACGCCTTGTAGCCCGCGCGCAGCGGCCGGAAGACCACGCGCGCGACGAAATTCGGTCCTCCGAGCTCGCTCGGCTCCTTGACGAGCTCGAGCCCCGCGAAGCCCTCGAAGCGCTCGGCCATTGCATGGATCGAGCCCGGGATGCGCGGATCCCGCGCGATCGGCTGCCCCAGCGCGTCGAGCGCGACCGCCGCGAGCCCCAGGGCGGAGAGAGCACCGACAAGGACGATGGCTGCCTTCTTCATCGCCGGATCCTCCGTTGAGGCGATGGGCTATAGATCGAAGCCGAGCACGGACGCGAGCCGCGCGTCGACGATGGGCGTGTGAGTATCCCCTTTCGCGAGGACGAGCTTCTGCACGCCCGGCCCGAAGATGCCGTCCCGCTGGCCGGGCGGGAGGCCGAGCGCGGCCTGCAGCGCCTTCACCTTCGGTCCCGACGACCCGAAGCGCAGTGTCCGCGCATCGCGGCCTTCGCCGGCGAGGCGGACATCGCGGCCGGTCGTGAGCAGGTATTCGTACCTGCGGCCGTCCTCGCTCGTCTCGACGTTGAAGCGCCCCGGCGCCAGCTCTTCATGCCGCGTGATGCGCGGGGCGCGGGCGAGGCCGGCCGCGATCCTGAAGCGCGCCCAGTCGCCTTGCGGGAACGCGTTCTCCTCGGAGGGCACCCCGTTCTCGTCGGAGTAGTAGCCTGGAAGCACCTGGCAGCCGGCGGACCAAAAGCGCGGACGATCGGCACGCGTGCCGTACGTGCCCGCGTGAATATTGTTGCCGTGGTTCGTCGGCGCCGTATCCCAGTACTGTCCGCGGCTCATCGTGAGCGGGCCGTATTGGACACAGCGAAGCACGGCGAATGCACGTTCAGCGGTGCGGAAGGCGCCGGGCTGCAGGCTCGGCGTCCCGTTTCGGTGCGTGCCGACCCGGTAACGGTAGAGCCCGGTCGGCATCATGTTCGCCTCGTTGCTGAACGTGCTGGCCTCGCGCTGGGCGTAGAGGTAGGCGACGTGCGGCGCCGTGGACGCGGCCGTCACCCAAACCTTCCTGGATTCGGTATTCCATACGCCGAGCAGGCACTTGTAGTCGAAGTGATCCGGCGGGACCTCGACGATCTCGACCTCGTTCTCGAAATCGGGCGGGGAAGTCGGCTCCGCGGCGCGCCGCGCCCCTCGCACGCCGAAGAGCACAAGGGGCGGGGCGGCGGCCAGGCGTGAGTAGCCGTGACTGGCCACGATTCTGCGCAGGGCGGCATCGTTCAAGGCGAACGAGGCGTCGCTGTTTGGCGACGGGAGGTGGGCATAATCGATCGTCTCGGCGTCAGCGGGCCAAACGGCCATCTCCAGCGGCGTTTCTTCCCACCAAAGCGGCCAGTCGTAGAGGCCCTTGACGACGTATTCGCCCTCGGGCGGCTCCGAGTTATCGACGAAGATGCGCTCGAGGGCGGCGTCGGTTTGCTCCGGCGGCGCATCCGCAATCGGCAGCTCGTCTTGGGCGAGGCACCGCTTCGCGAGCCACGGTGCCGTGAAGCCGGCCGTGACGAGGCCTGCGGCAAACCTGCGGCGGGAGTGTAGGTGCATAGCTGATAAAAAGTAACCGCACCGGGCCCTATAGAATTCGCCGATTTCGAGATAAGTTCAAGCTCTAATATCGGCAAGCACTCGTCCATCCGCTTGTGATATCGTCGCGTCGGGGCAACTGCTCTGCTTGAACGAACGTCAAATGGTAGGGAGGGAATCAAACCATGGCGAGAGCGATTACGCAGCAGGACGAACAGGAATACAGTAAGCGCCTTCTCAAGAACATTCCGTCCGAGATCATCGGCGTCTATCTTGCGCTCAACGGCATGCTCGCCGCGAACGCACAAACGCCGAATTGGGTGTACTGGGTCATCTTCGGCGTTCTGCTCGTCCTGTGTCCCGTGTGGCTCCGATACGGCCAGGACGTGAAGCAGGGCTGGCAGCTCATCATTACCACGATCGCATTCGTGATCTGGGCCATGACCACTCCGGGCGCGTTCGACGTCGTGCCGTACTCCGCCACCATAGGCGGCGCGCTCGTCATCATCTACACGGGCATCATCGCGCCGATCGTGTCCAAGAGAGCGCCGAAGAAAGCATAGCGTGGGCAATCGGCGCCGGCCGAGCTCCGGCGCAGCGCGCTCGAGGATGAGTGCCCGGCGATCCCGCCGGCCGGCGGAAGCGGTGCTCGGCGGGATCGCGCGGCCGTGCGGCGCGGATTCCATCGGCGGAGATCGGCACTGCCGAGCTCAACCGTCGCCGGTGCCTTTCACGAGCGGCGGCAGCGCGAACGCGCGCTCGAGCCGCGAGTACAGCGTACCGAAAGCGCCGGCGCCGAGCAGAGCGCCGAGCAGCGCGGCGATCGCATACAGCTTGCCTTCGCCGATGTTCACGAGGATCGGACCGGGGCACATCCCGGTGATCGACCAGCCGATGCCGAACAAAAGTCCGCCGGCGATGTTGCCGCGATGCCGCGGTTTGCTCTCGAGCTCGAGCGGGCGACCGAGCAGCGAGCGGCCGCGTCGCTTCAACAGCCACAGGCCCGGCGCGGTCACGAGGATCGCGACGCCGATGACCCCGTAGAGCTGAAAACGCTCGAACAGGAACATGCCCTGAATCATGTCGTAGTCGCCGGCGCCCGAGCGGCTCAGGACGAACCCGAACAGCGTGCCGAGGATGAGATAGAGCATCGTCATCGTGCATTGCTCCCTTTCAGCCTGCGACGACGCGATACAGCAGCTGCGTCGTCAGCACGCCCCCGGCCATGAAGGCCAGTGTCGTCGCAAGGCCCGAGCCCTCGGCGTTCGACAGCCCGAAGATGCCGTGGCCGCTCGTGCAGCCCCCCGCGAGCCGAGTGCCGAAACCGATCAGCAGCCCGCCGGCGAACATCCACATCAGCTTCGCGCCCGCTCCGAGCGCGAAGACCGTGTCGAGCATGCCGGCGTCCCATCTGAGCGCCCACCCGCCGCCGAGCACGGCCGACAGGACGCCGCCGAGCACGAGGCCGGCGAGGAACGGCAGCCGCCACGTCCGGCCCGAGACGACCGCGCGACGCCGGAAGTACGGCCGGCGCAGCACGAAGCTGCACAGGTCCTCGAATCCGGTCGAGATGCCGAGCCGGCGATTCGCGACGAAAAGCAGGCACAGCGTGATCAGGCCGATCGCCGCGCCGGCAATGGCCCAGTGCATCGGCTGAAGGTCGTTGAGGATCAAGGTGTAAGGCGATGGCGAAAGAACGTCCACTTGCGCCCTCCGAGTTCCGGGGTGATCAGGCGCTCAGTCTACGCCGAGCGACGCGACCGGCGTCCACCGGTCGCGCGGCGCGAGCGTTCGGCTCCTGCTTCGGTGCTCGGGCGCCCGAGTGTCTCGGCTCCGCCGTCGATCATTCGACGCGGAGCACTTCGGCCATTATTGCGAACGCCGTATCGTTATCGGGGGTTGATAGGACAGCTCGGATACGCCCGTGGTCGATGGGTCGTTCGGCAGCGCCGGCGAAAGCGGAGCGAAGAAGGGCGAGGGAGTCTCGAAGACGTCACATCCCATTCCGCTGATCGACGAGCCGATCTCGAGGTCGAGAACCGGCGCGCTGGTCTTGTCGACATAGTAAAGACCGGCACCGGGTCCGCGAACGCCGACCGCGCCGGGCGCGGACGAGACGCCGCGAGCCGGGCTCGTGATACTCTCGTAGCGGAGGAGGAAAATGCCGTGAAGAAACTGCTGCCGCTCGCGTTCGCCATGCTGATCGCCGCCGCGTCGCTGCGTTCGCCCGCCGTCCTCGGCGACGAAGGCATGTGGACGTTCGACAATTTCCCTGCCGCCGCGGTGAAGGACAAGTACGGCGTAACGATCGATCGAGCCTGGCTCGATCGCGTGCGCAACGCCGCGGTCCGGCTCTCGTCGGGCTGCTCGGCCTCGCTCGTGAGCGATGAAGGGCTAGTGTTCACGAATCATCATTGCGTGCGCGAGTGCGCGCAGGCCCTCTCGACGGGCAGCGGCGACTACGTCAAGAACGGCTTCGTCGCGAACGGCCGAGAAGGCGAGCGAAGCTGCCCCGGCATGCAGGCCGAGATTCTCGCGTCGATTACGGACGTGACGCAGCGCGTCAGCGACGCCGCAGCCGGAAAGACCGGGAGCGACTACGTCAAAGCCCGCGATGCCGAGATCGCCGCCGTCGAGCGCGAGGCCTGCGACGGCCGCGAAGCGAAGTATCGCTGTCAGGTCATCACGCTCTACCACGGCGGGCAGTACAAGCTGTATACGTATCGCAAATTCTCCGACGTGCGTCTCGTATTCGCCCCCGAGCTTCAGACCGCGTTCTTCGGCGGCGATCCGGATAATTTCAACTTTCCGCGCTACGACCTCGACTTCTCGTTCGTGCGCCTCTACGAGGACGGGCGGCCGATCGCGTCGCCGGATCATTTGAATTGGAGCACGACGGCGCCGGCCGACGGCGAGCCCGTCTTCGTCGTCGGGAACCCCGGCACGACGCGGCGCTTGCTCACGGCCGAGCAGCTCGAGACGTTGCGCGATCTCAGCTTGCCGCACTCGTTGATCCTGCTCTCGGAGCTGCGCGGCCGTCTCATCCGCTTCCGCGAGGAGAGCGCCGAGCACGCGCGCATCGCCGAGGATGCGCTCTTCGGCACGGAGAACACGCTCAAAGCGTACCGGGGAATGCAAAAGGCCCTGCTCGAGCCGGATTTCATTGCAACGAAGCGCCGCGCCGACGAGGAGCTCGCGGCCAAGGTCGCCGCCGACCCGAAGCTCGCGGGCGAGATCGGCGACCCATGGGCCGACATCGCCGCAGCCCAGGCCGACCGCAAGCGCCTCTACTACCCCTACACCTTCCTCGAGTCGAACGCGGGCTCGGGCTCCGAGCTCTTCGGGTACGCGCGCGCCCTCGTGCGCGCCGCAGAGGAACGGCCGAAGCCGAACGGAGAGCGCCTCCCGGAGTACACCGACAGCCGGCTGCCGTTGCTCGAGAAGCGGCTGCTCGACGAGCGGCCTGTTTATCCCGAGCTCGAGGAGCTCCACCTCGAGTTCTGGCTTTCGAAGCTGCGCGAGTATCTGACGGCCGATGCGCCGGCCACGCAAACCTTCCTCGGCAAGGACTCGCCCGAGGACCTCGCCGCCGCGCTCGCTCGCTCGAAGCTCGCGGACGCCGCATATAGAAAAGAGCTTTGGGACGGCGGTCGCGCCGCCGTCGAATCCTCCGACGACCCGATGATCCGCTTCGTGCTCGAGACCGACGAGGCGTCGCGCGCCGTGCGCAAGGAGTACGAGGCGCTCGTCGAGGGGCCGACGGACCGCGCGGCGGAGCGCATCGCGAAGGCGCGGTTCGCGATCTACGGCACGAGCACGTACCCGGACGCGACGTTCTCGTTGCGCATCTCCTACGGCAAGATCGCGGGCTGGACCGACAACGGCACGACCGTGCCGCCGTTCACGTATTTCGACGGCCTCTGGAAGCGGGCGACCGGCAAGTTCCCGTACGATCTCGCGCCGAGGTGGGTCGAGGCCGAGGGCGTCGTCGATCACCGCGTCGTGCTCGACATGGTCAGCGACAACGACGTCGTCGGCGGCAACTCGGGCTCACCGCTCATCGACGCGAACGCGAATGTCGTCGGCGCGATCTTCGACGGCAACATCGAGAGCCTCGGAGGAACGTTCCTGTTCGATCCGGCGGTCAACCGCTCCGTATCGGTCTCGACCGCGGCCGTCACGGAGGCCTTGCGCAAGGTTTACGGGCAAGACGCGCTGCTCGACGAGCTCACGCGCAGCCGCGAGAGCGGCGGAGCGGGCGAGTCGCCGAGCGGCGCGACGGCCGGATCGCCGAGCGGCGGGAGCGCCGGTGCGGGCGCGCCCGAAACGCGCAGCGCGCCCGCCACTGCGGCCATCGGCATCGATCTCGCCGGCATGGATCGCTCGGTGAATCCGGGCGATGATTTCTACGCGTTCGCGAACGGACGCTGGCAGGCGTCGACGCAGATTCCGGCCGACCGTGCGAGCACGGGGACGTTTCTGCAGGTCTACGAGAAGGCCGAGCGCCGGACGGCGGACGTGATCCGCGAGGCCGGGGAGTCGAACCCGCCCGCGGGCAACGACGCGCGCAAAGTGGCCGATTATTTCGCGGCCTTCATGGACGAGGCGTCGATCGAGCGCCGCGGGCTCGAGCCGCTCGAGGCGGAGCTCTCGGCGATCGAGGGGATCTCGTCGCGCGCGGATCTTGCGCGCGTGCTCGGCAGCCGGCTCCTGGCCGACGTCGATCCCATCAACAACACGGACTTCCAGACGGACCGCCTGTTCGGCCTCTTCGTCGCTCAAGGGCTCGAAGACCCGTCGCACAACATCGCCTATCTGCTCCAAGGCGGCCTCGCGATGCCGGGCCGCGACTACTACCTCTCCGACGACGCGGCGATGCGGAACATCCGCGACGAGTACCGCACCTACGTCGCCGCCCTGCTCCGCGCCGCCGGCTCGGTGAACGCCGACGCGGACGCGGAGGCCGTGCTCGACCTCGAGACGCAAATCGCCGCAGCCCAGGCGACGCTCGTCGAGAGCGAGGACGTGCACAAGGCGAACACGCTATGGACGCCATCGGACTTCGCGGCGAATGCGCCGGGCCTCGACTGGGCGCGCTACCTCGAGGCGGCCGGCCTTTCCGATCAAGAGCGCATCGGCGTGTGGCAGCCAGAGGCGATCGCACGCCTCGCGAAGCTCGTGGGCGAGGCGCCGCTCGCGGCATGGAAGACGCTGCTGCGCTTCCACACGCTCGATCGTTATGCGCCGCTGTTGCCGAAGACTTACGCCGACCTCGCGTTCGACTTTCACGGCCGCACGCTCCGGGGCGTTCCCGAGCAGCAGGAGCGGTGGAAGCGTGCCGTGAGCTACACGAACGCGGATCTCGGCTACGCCGTCGGCCGGCTCTACGTCGAGAAGTATTTCCCGGCGTCGGCAAAGGCCGAGGTCGAGAAGCTCGTCGCGAACCTGCGCTCGGCTTTCGACGCCCGCATCGATGCCCTCGAGTGGATGACGCCCGCGACGAAGCGGAAGGCGAAGGAAAAGCTCGCGGCGCTGCGCGTCGGCGTCGGCTATCCCGACACCTGGCGCGATTACTCCTCGCTCGAGATCCGGCCCGACGACGCGCTCGGGAACCATTTGCGCGCGGAGCAGCACGAGCTCGCGCGCGTCGAGGCGAAGCTCGGCCGGCCCGTCGACCGCGGCGAGTGGTGGATGACGCCGCAGACCGTCAACGCCGTGAACCTGCCGCTCCAGAACGCGCTGAACTTCCCGGCCGCGATCCTCGAGCCGCCGTTCTTCGATGCGAACGCGGACCCGGCCGCGAACTACGGCGCGATCGGCGCCGTCATCGGGCACGAGATCAGCCACAGCTTCGACAACCTCGGCGCCGAGTTCGACGCGCAGGGGCGGCTCCTGAGCTGGTGGACCCCGGAGGATACCGCGCGTTTCAAGGAACAGGGCGAGGCGCTCGTGGCACAGTACGATGCCTACGAGCCGCTGCCCGGGATCCATCTGAGCGGGCGCCAGACGCTCGGCGAGAACATCGCCGACGGGGCCGGCCTCGCGGCCGCGTTCCTCGCGTACCAGAAGTCGCTCGGAGGCAAGCCCGCACCGATCATCGACGGGCTCACGGGAGAGCAGCGCTTCTTCATCGCCTACGCGCAGACGTGGCGCACCCAGATGCGCGAGGCCGCGCTCCGCGAGCGCGTGAGCACCGACGTGCATGCCCCCGGGCGCTTCCGCGCGGCGACGGTCCGCAACCTCGACGGCTGGTACGACGCGTTCGGTGTCGAGCCGGGCGATGCGCTCTATCTCGCGCCCGACGAGCGCGTGCGGATGTGGTGAGCGCGCTTGCGAGCGGCGCCTTCGCGCGCCGCGGTGCGCGTCTTTAGGACCTCTCCCGGGCGCCGTGCCGTTGCGCCGACCGACCTCGGCGCGGCCGCACCGGTTTGCTACGCCCTTCGACCAATGCCCTCGCGAGGGACGGACATTTACGCTGCAAGGACATCGAGCGGGCGGTTCCGCGCCGGAGGTAGGGACGCCATGGATTCGTTACCGACGAAGCAACACACGCGAGCTTCGAGCAAGCGTGCGCACGCGGCGCTCGGCGCCATCGCAGCCGCGTTCGCGGCCTGCGCAGCCCCGCCGCCGGAGCCCGTGTCGACGGCGCAGCGCCGGGACGTCACCGGCACGGTCACCGCAGTCTATCCGCAGACGCGGCTGATCAGCGTCACGACTGACGAGGGCCGGCCGCTGACGCTCCTCGTGCCCGACGAGGTGAGCGATTTCGAGCGCATCGAGGTCGGCGACCGCATCACGTCGAGCTATTACGAAGCCGTGGCCGCCGAGGTCACCGATGCCCCGGCCGGCGGCGAGGATCCGGTGTCCACCCGCGAGCTCGGCTCGGACGGCAACCGGCCAGGTGCCACTCGGAGCCGGACGTATACCGGCGTCGTCACGATCGAGGCCATCGATTCGACCCGCAACATCGTGCGGATCAGCGGACCCGAAGGCTTCCCCACCGAGGTGGCCGTGCAGCAGCCCGAGATGCGCGCTTTCGTGGCCGCGCTCAAGCCGGGCGATCGGGTCATGGTCACCTACAGCCGCGCGGAGGCGATCACGATCACGCCTGCGGACTGACGGCCGCGCGCATCCACCATCGAGGCCGAGCCCCGGGGTCGCCGCCCCGGGGCCCGACGGCGAAGCGCGCCGGGGCTTTCAGCTGCCCAGGTAATCGCGCTTGCCGATCTGCACGCCGTTGTGGCGCAAGATCAGATATGCCGTCGTGTAGTGGAAATAGAAGTTCGGGATCACGAAGCCCAGGAAGTAGTCCTTGCCCTTGAAGCTGAGCGTGCCGTTCGGAAACTTGAGCTCCACGTCGCGCGTCTCCCAGCCGGCGAACTGATCGGGCCCGAACGTCTTCACGTGATCGATCGTCTTCGCGATCCGCGCGTGCAGGTCGGCGAAGGTCTGCTCGTCGTCGGCCCACTTGGGCGGCTCGCGGCCGGCCAGACGGCTCGAGCCGGCCTTCGCCTGGTCGGACATGATCTGGATCTGCCGTGTGAAGGGCAGCATGTCGGGCGCGAGGCGCCCGTGCAGGAACACTTGCGGATCGATCTTGCGCGCCTCCGCGTCGGCCTCGGCCTTGCTCAGGATCCGGTCGAGATTGCCGAGCATCGCGTTGAACGTGACCAGTTGATCGTAGACATCGATGGCCATCGAAGACTCCTCTCAAGTCGTTGAAGCCCGCGCCGCCCGGTGGGCGGCGGGCGCCATCATAGTCGCGCGCGGCCCGCACATACAGGCGTCGTCGATCGTGCGTCGATCAAGGCGCCGGCTCGAGACGCAGCAGCGCGCCGTCTTCTTCGTCCGTAAGCAGGTAGAGCAACTCGTCGGGCCCTTGGCTTCGCGGATGCGTTGCCGCAGCTCCCGCAACATCGACTCGCGTCGAATCAGGCGGGCGGGACGAAGCTTTCAGCTCGTCATTGACGCGCCATTGCGATGCGAATCGCCTCCTCCGGCTTGACGAGGTGGGCGATATTCTCAGGCCTCTCCGAGATGTCGAGCAGCACGCCTTTGATGAGCCCGTTGAACATGTTGCCGCGCGGTCCGTAGTCCTCGGAGACGGGCGCGCCGCTGTCTTCGCCGACGTCACAGCCGTCGTCGGCGGAAAAGACCATCGCGAGCGTAGCCGACACTTCGCCCTCGCCGACCTTTTCGCCGTCGGTGTAAAGCGTCACCCTACCGCCCTTTCCCAGTCCGCCGCCGGCGTACTTGAACTCCATTCGCACCTGATGCTGGCCCTTTGAAATGCTTGCGCCTTCGATGTAGAGGCGCTTCACTCCGCCGAGGTTGTAGCAGTACTTGAGCTTGCCGTCCTTCGCATACAGGCTCCAGCCGCCGATGTTCGCGCCCTGGGCGATGATCACGCCTTCGGCGCCTTGCTCCGGCACGACGATTTCAGCTGTCACGGAATGCGACTTATTCTTGACGTTCACGACGCAGTTCTCCGACAAACGTCCCATGCCGGCAAAGAGGACCTGGCTGTTCCTCGTGATGAGCGTCGGCCGGCCAGCCGTTTCGGGATTGAAGCGATGCGCCGGGTCGTCATCGAGCGGCAGCACGTTGTAGCGCGCCGCCTCGATGAGCCAAAGTCGCTGGAGCTCGTGGAGTTTCTCCGGCATCTCGCGAGCAAGATCGTTTGTCTGACTCCAGTCTTCGCGCGTGTCGTAGAGTTCCCATATGTCTTCGTCGAACGGCACGGTCTTCCGTCCGACCAGAACCCACGGCGTACCGTGCTTGGTCACCGCCGTCCATCCTTTGTGGTAGATGCCGCGGTTACCGAACATCTCGAAATACTGCGTCTCGTGCCGCTCGGGCGCGTTCGCGTCGTCGAACGAGTACAGCATGCTGATGCCTTCGATCGGTGCCTGCTGCACGCCGTCCACGGAGATGGGCTCGGGAAGGCCTGCGGCTTCGAGGACCGTGGATGCGACGTCGATGACATGACAGAACTGCGACCGGATCTCGCCGCGCGCCTTGATCCCATTCGGCCAGTGCACGACGGTGCCGTTGCGGGTGCCGCCCCAATGCGACGCGACCTGTTTGGTCCACTGATAAGGCGCGCACATCGCATGCGCCCAGCCGACCGCATAATGGTTGTATGACTCGGGGCCGCCTAGCTTGTCCAGACGGGCCATGAGGTACTGCGGCGATTCGATGTCGGCCAGTCCGTTGAAGTTGAGCATCTCATTGAACGTGCCGTTGATGGTGCCCTCTGCAGAGGCGCCGTTGTCGCCGATGATGTAGTAGACGAGCGTATCATCGAGCACGTGCAGCTTCTCGAGCGCGTCGATCAGCCGCCCGACGTGATGATCGGTGTGCTCGAGAAAGCCCGCATAAACCTCCATCTGCCGGCACAGAATCGCCTTGAGCGCCTCGGGCATCTCCTCCCACGCCGGAATCTCGTCATGCCGACGCGTGAGCCGACAATCCGGCGGAACGACTCCCAGCTTCTTCTGCCGCGCCAAGGTCTCCTCGCGCAGCCTGTCCCAGCCTTGATCGAACTCGCCCCGATACTTGTCGGCCCACTCTTTCGGAACGTGATGCGGCGCGTGAGTGGCTCCGGGAGCGAAATACATGAAGAACGGCCTATCGGGTGCGAGGGCCCTCTGCTGGCCGACCCACGCGATCGCCTTGTCCGTCATGTCCTCCATGAGGTGGTATCCCTCCTCCGGCGTTCGCTTCTGCTCCACCGGCGTGGTGCCCTCGAAGAGCGTGGGATACCACTGATTCGCCTCGCCCCCGATGAAGCCATAGAAGTACTCGAAGCCGCCGCCGCCTGTCGGCCACTGATAGAACGGCCCGACGGGGCTCGTCTGCCATACCGGGACCTCGTGGCATTTGCCGAATTGCGCCGTGGAATACCCATTGAGCTTGAGCGTCTTGGCCAGTGGCGCCATCGTGTTGGGCAGCACGGAGCTGTAGCCCGGGTGGCCGGAGGCGATCTCCGTGATGCCGCCCATGCCGCAGGAGTGGTGGTTGCGTCCGGTGAGGAGCGCCTGCCGGGTCGGCGAGCATAGCGCGGTGGTGTGAAAGCGGTTGTACTTCAGTCCGCCCCCGGCGAGCTTCTCCGCCGTCGGCGTTCTGCATGGGCCGCCGAAGGCGCTCGCAGCACCGAACCCGACGTCATCGAGAAGGATGATGAGGACGTTCGGGGCGTTTCGGGGCGGGAGCAGTTTCTCGATCTTCGAGCATTTCGCGTCGGGGTCTTTGGCATCGTAAAACAGCGGACCGGTTCGCTTCGCAGTGGGCATCGGAAGATGCGAACGGTGCTTCTCGTTGTCGCTCATCGAAAATTCTCCTTTCGCCGATGACCTTCTGGTCCTTATGCGTGGTGCGTGAATTCGCCCTGCGCGGCCGCTCCACTGCACGCCTAAATCGATTACCGCATGGTCGGCCGAACCATCGCGTCGTCGTGCGCCGACTGCGCAGACCCGCCGACGGCCGTCTCGATCCTCCTCGCGAAGCCTCGCGCCTTTACCGCAAGAGCGACCAAAATCACGCCGAAGAGAATTGCGTAGGTTGCAATGAGCCAAAGGATGGCCAGTGCGCCGGCCCCCGGTCGTGCCATGAGGAGCGCTCCAAAGCCGATCGATAGCAGTCCCGCAAGGACGAGCCAGAATTCACCGGTGATTTCTCGGCGCAGACGAATCGCGGCGATCACGTCGAGAAAGCCGGTAACCAATGCCCACACGGCGATGTAGAACAGCAGCGCGAGCCCCGTGATCGCAGGGTTCGAAAAGGAGCAGCGTGAGCCAAAGGAGCGAGAGGGCGGGCTGAGAGAAAACGATGAAGCCAAACGGTATCCATAGAACTCCTCGCAGCAACGTCAGCCACCAGAAGCGTGACAAGAGGTGCGCAAACATGAATTTCTCCTTTCGCGGGCTTTGCACACGACACTGCGACGGGACGGCCCGGTCGAGCTCTTGAGCACCGACACAGTGAGGGTGCGCGGTGGTCTATTCCCGGTTCGACCGCTGACCTCCCGGTACAAGCGTCAAACTGTCAGGATGCGGTCGATGGTAGCCATACGGCCGGCCGTACGCTGTTGGACTCAAGGCCAATGCCCGATGCCGCTCCAGCGCATGGGCGCAGCGAAGCCGCCCGCAAGCGTCGCGAGCTTGGAGCGCCGGGTGCCTGCTCACCGCGACGGCGACTGAGGCGAGGGCGCGCGAAGCGAAGGGGGTGCGGTCGTCTTCATCGGCCGGGCGCTCGAGATGCGAGGATGCGCTCGGGATCCTCTAAACCGTGCGCAATATCCTCCTTCGCAACGAAGAAAACGTGTACAGGATCGGTCCCGGCCTGCTGGACGCTGTCGACTGGTTGGCCGGGTCCGGCAGGTTGGCCAAGCCCTTCCGGGAGCTCGGCTTTGCCGTTTGACAGCCGTGATGAGTCTCCGATCGCGGGGCAATCGAAATGCGCATAGACAAAAACAAACGCGGGTTAACGGGCATCATGAGCCTTCGCACCGCGGCTGTGGCCATAGGTGCTGGGGTAACTGTGATCGCCTGCGAATACGATCCGGGATACCGGATAGAGAGCGACGCTGTTTACTACCAGTACGGTACCGGGGAAGTCGAACAAGTTGCCGGCGCCGACCCATCGACTTTCGAGCAGCTCACGTACGAATATGGACGGGACAAGAACGGCATCTACCGGTTAAGCGGTGCCCTGCCCGACGCCTTCATCGGGCAGTACAACCCCGGGCAGCCGAAACCTGATCCCGCGGGCGGAACCATATACAGTGGCGACAGGAGAGGCGCCCTCGTATGCGATTACAGGACGTATCGGGATATCGGTCTGAACCACCAGGTCGATAAACATTGCGCCTATGAGGGCGACATCCGGATTCCTGGAGCCGATCCTCAGACTCTCCAGCCCCTGACAACGATTCTGGCGAAGGACAAAAGCCGGGTTTATGTGTTTGCCGATGTCATACAGGGGGCGGACCCGGAAACGTTCGAGCCCCACTGCAAAGGAAGCCTTGTCGATGGCAAGGACAAGACCGGCCGCTACTGGTTCGAGCATCGCGTGCCTTGTGACTGCGCACCTCATGCCGGCGATGATTTTGCGGCGCCGATTGCCGAGGTGCCGCCGGGCATGGCCCTCCTTGCTGAAACCCCGCCAATCTCCATCGACCTGGAAGCGCTTACCGATCAACCCCGATTCGATTCGATTTTTCACCAGATATCTGCCGGCTACTGGCGGCTCAGCCCAGGGCACCACACGATTCCCCTCAGATGCTGGAATGGCGACCGCAGCGAACCTGTAACAAACGAGTGTGAAGTCCAGGGCTTCCTGTGCAAACCTGGCAACGTGCGCAAGGCCTGAGCGCCCCCTGATCATTCAGGTCAGCTGAACGAGGAAGGCTTCCATGCCTGACGCATTGGTCTGGGTATTTATCGTGCTGTTCGTGCTGATCCCGGTGATCGGGTTTGTCGTGCTATGGCCAATCTACCTCTATAACATCGCGTGGCGAGTATTCAACCAAAAGGAGCCGATTATTCCCGTATACGTGGTCAGCAGCCCGAATGCCATCAACGGGTATACGCTGTACACGCTCCTGGCGGTTACCCTGAAAGGGGTGCCCTCTGGCGCGCTCAACCCGTGCACCGGCCGGCGCCTGAAGAGAAGCTGTTTTTCTGGAATGGTTTTCTGCGATGCGTAAAGGCATGGGTCCTGCCGAATAGATCGAGAGAAAAGAAGCGGAAGACGGCGCGCCGCCCGGTATGAGCAATCAATGACTGACGCCGACATCGGAGTAGACACGCTTGAAGCCAGGTGCGGGCACTGTGGTGATCGACAACCTGCCGTGGACGGGCAGATTGCTGGAGAGGCTCGATGCAGAAAGACAGACGGCGGCGGCCTGCTTTGACTGAAAGCCGGCAGTCGGTGTGGCATTCGTACGGTCATCCCCGGCGGCATGGATAAGAAAAGGCGTTATCCCTTCGTCATCGGGAGCCGGTTCGGCCGCTACTCGGACAATACCCCGCGAGGTCCGGGGTATGCCGTGTTCATGATTGCCATGCTGTTCGCGGTATTCTGGGTGCTCGACGGCACGCTCAGGTCCGGGGCCATCGCAGCCCTCGCTGCAAGCATCTTCTTCGGTATCGTGCTCGCGCCGCACGCGCTCGCGAAGACGAGGAATACGGCCGTCAAGGTGCTGGCGACGGCCGTGATGGGAACGATGGCGCTGGCGGGTCTCCTGGCCGGCCTCGCCCTGCTCTACCTGCTGGTCTTCGTCAGGCCGGGGACCGGTGATGTCCGGTATTTTTTCGCATTCCTGATGGCCGTCCTGGCGCCCGGCTGCCTCTGGTTAGCCTACGGCTATGCCTTCCAGATTCACTACTACTGGAGCCATCCGCCGGATGAGTAGAGCGTCTCTCGACATTATCGCCATGGCACGGGACCCCGCGCCATTCGAGCTGGGCGCCTGACGCGACCGGCCCTGCGGGCGAGCAGGAAGGCGGTCCGCGTGAGGCCACATCCCGAGCAGCACGAGAAGCACGAGCGCTGATTCGGCCGACGGGTCCACCAGCATCACGATCGGAGAGAAGGGCAGGAAGCACACGGCTAGGATCATCACCGCGAGGAAGGGCAGGGTGAGGACTCTCCCGACGAAGTTCATGGCAGAGAGTGTACGCCCGCCGGGGGATGGCATGGGCACGAGCACCGGCTGCCGACGCCGGCCGACGAGTGCTACCTTCTTCCGGCGCGAAAAGCGCGACCTGCACCCGAGTCTGGGGTCAGCATGAGCACGACACACTCGCTGTAGGCTGGGGAAGCTGTCCCGAAGCGTCTCCCCAGCGGCTCGCAGGTCCATCGGAGCCTCAATGGCGGGGCCGGACATGTGTTCTGGCTTTTACGCAAGTCCTCGAGTAGTGCGCCGGCCGCGACGATGAGGTCGCAATCTATCGCAGTTCGGTGTAGGAGGATCCCGGCGATGTGCGCAAAAGTGTGCTTCGCGACGGCTTTGTCGTTGGGCGTCGTTTCGACCGTCTTGGCGCAAGGTCAGGACTGTAACGACCTACCTTCGCACGACGAGCTCCAAACGGCTCTGTCAGCGGCGCAGGCCCGCGATAACGGCGGATTCGGATTGAACATGTGGGGCAGCATCGTGAACCGCGATGGTGTCGTCTGCGCCGTCGCGATGACGGGCTCTGACCGCGGCGATCAATGGCCCGGCAGCCGAGTCATCTCGGCCCAGAAAGCGAACACGGCAAATGCTTTCAGTCTGCCGAACCTCGCGCTCTCGACGGCGAACTTGTGGTTCGCGACACAGTCCGGCCAAAGCCTATTCGGGCTTCAACACAGCAACCCTGTGGACCCGAGCGTCGCTTACGGTCCGAATCCGCAGCAATACGGCACGGCTCAGGACCCGCTCGTCGGCAAATTCGTGGGCGGCGTCAACGTCTTCGGCGGCGGTCTCGCGCTTTATGCACAGGACGGCACCCTGCTCGGAGCAGTCGGTGTGAGCGGCGATTCGTCGTGCGCCGATCACAATATCGCTTGGCGGCTCCGCGACGCGCTCGAGCTCGACAACGTGCCCGGCGGCGTAGCCCCCGACGGCACCGACAACATCATCTACGATCTCGCGCCGGACGAGCACGGTACCCCCGCGGCAAGCAGCCCGAGCGGCTTCGGTCATCCGAAATGCGGAGTCGGCAGCGACGACGCGGAAGACAACGCAGCCGTCGTAGAGGCCTGTCCGATCGGACCGAATCCAACGGGTGCCGACTGCACCTAGGCGGCCCGCACCGGCGGCCATCGCCCGAACCGGGCTCCATCGCCGGGGCCCGGTTCGGGACAGTGCCCCTTCAGGCAACCGCCGCCGTGTCTCCGGCTACCTTCCCACTTCGGGCGCCGGCTCTAGGCTCTACAACGGGAGCCGGCTCCGGCCCGCGGATGCTGCGTACACGGTATTCGCGTTGATCACGAGCTTCTCGGCGAGAAGCCCCGGCAGCTCGTCGCCGGGGCGCAGCGCTCCCGTCTCGGGGTCAACCGGAATGGCGCGCGTGCCACCACGCTGAGATGCGAGCGAACGGTCCGCGGAGGAGCAGGTAGGGCACGAAGGCGAGCAGCAGCGCAACGATGACGGCCTCGCCGGGATAGAACGAGTCGAGAACTGTCAGCTGATAGACGACGTCCATGACGAGACCGAGAAGAATGATTCTGGAAGTGGCGATGACGCCTTCCCGCAACCGAGGGCCGCGCTCCCGCCTATCGACGAGCAGCGTCCAGAAATAGGGCGAACGGCCGGTTCTGGCGTCCTCCATACCGTCGCGCATCGCGACCAACGCGGCCATCGCGGGCTGGAGGATCAAACGGAAGGTCATCGGTCCGCCGGGGCGCTCGCTTAGATCCCGCCAGATCCGTTGCTCGACGTCCGACGAGAAGCCGTACCACAGCGAGCCCGCAACGATGCCCGCGACGATGAGCGCCATCGCCGTCTTCGCGAGGAAGGCCTGATTTCTCGAAGGGGTGTGTGCCACGACGGCGCGATCGGTCTCGACACGAGCCGCAATGTTAAGCTCTTACGAACACGGCCGGCTATTGGACTCTGGTCCAACTTTACCGGCTCTGCCGCCCGGCGCCGGATTCAGTCAGAGGGGCGTCAGGATCACCGTATAGGCGGCGCTGCCGATCGCGAAGGCGAAGAAGCGGCCATCCTTCTCCGCGGGCAACTCCATGACGGCGCTGTTGATGATCACTGCGCCGGAGACGAAAGCGACGGCGGCAGCGGTCACGGTCAACGGCAGCGCAACGAGCACGCCGAGCAACCACCCGGCGAGCGCGGCGGCCGCGAGAACGAGCCGGCCCTTGCCCGCGTAAGCGGCGCCGTGCTCCCGCCGAAATGCGTGATCCGCGGCCACGAGATGAAAAGCGATGGCCACCGCGTAGGTGAGCGTGGAAGCCGTTGTCCCGTCGAGAGTGTGCGAAAGAAGGTAGGCCGCGATCGCCACGTAGCAGCCCCATCCAGCCATGTCGACTCGGAAGGCGGCCTCGCCGCCTTCCGCGCTCTTCGCCCGCACACGCTTGCGAAAGTGCAAGAGCCCATAGAAAGCCAGGAATCCGGTAAGGGCGACGACATAAATCACCATTCCCTCGTAGCGAAGCGTGCGCGACGCCGAAGAGGCGACCGCTTCCCGCGCCTCGGCAAGCTCGGGCATCAGGTGCACGAAGACGTACGCCGTCGAGACTCCCGCCCCGAAGGACGCGATGCTGCGCGGATCGTGGATGACCGCCCGCAACGGGCGAATCTTGTCGCCGAAGAGAAAGGCTGCGCAGAAGAGCAGTGCACCCAGACCGCTCGTCAAGAAGATACCTGTACTTTCAGTCACGTGCTGTCACGCCTTCTCGAGGTGGGCTTCCCGCACCTCGCTGCGGAATCAGTCGAGGCGCGGTGGAGTCGACGATTTCAACAGCCTCCTCGGTCGAGCTTTCGATTGGACCTTCGGCCGACGCCGCGGGCGCACGTACTTGCGCACGCATGTCCGGGCGGAGCATCGCGGCCGTTACAAGCGCGGCGACAGCGAATATATGGACGGCATGATCGAGCACGACGAGACAGAGCCGCGGGGTCATCGCGCATCGGTAATCCGCGCCGGCGGGAAGACCGTGTTCCAGTCGTTCTCGACGCTGACGATCGTCCAGCCTCGTTCGGTCGCCGCGTCGAGCGCCTCGTCGAGGGTCCCGATCGGCGAGTCGCGATCGTAGGCCACCTCGCGTTCGCCGTCGGTATGGTGGACGAGCAGAGCGAATCCCGGCCCTTCGCCCGCGGTCGCCCATTCGAGCATCTCCTGGTCGCCGTCCGAGTTGCCGACCGCCATCAGCGGGCGGCGGCCGATCATCTGCTCGATGCCTACGGGCTTGCCGGGACCGTCGTCGACCAAGTCGACCTCCGGCTCCTTGATCAGCACCGGCGTGCCGTCCCGCGTGTCCAGCTTGAGCTCCGCCCGGCTGCCGATGACCTGCTCGGGGGGAATGCCGTAGGTCCGCTCGGTCCAAGGGCGCATGAACTCGACGCCGCCGCCGGAGACGATGTACGTCTTGAAGCCGTTGGCCCGCAAGTACTCGAGGAGCTCGAGCATCGGCTGATAGACCATCTGGGTATAGAGCCTGCCCGTCCGCGGGTGCCGGGCCGTGGCGATCCAGTCGGTGACGATCTGCTCGAACTCGTCCGTCGTCATCCCGGCGTGCGTCGCGGCGAGAATCTCGACGATCACCTGCTCCCCGCCGGCGAGCGCGTGCTCGACGTCGCCGGCCAGGACCGACTTGAACGGCTCCTGCCAGCTCCACTCCGGGTGCTCGGGCGCAAGCGTCTTGACGCGATCGAGGGCGAACGCGAGCTGCACGTAGATCGGCTGCTCCGACCACAATGTCCCGTCGTTGTCGAAGGTGGCGATGCGCTGGTCGACGGGAACGAAGTCCTCGGAGCCTTCGGTCGTCACGCTCGCGACGAAGTCGAGAATCGCCTCCTTCGTGGGGCCTTCGTTCCAGGAGGGGAGGGCATCGTCCTGCGCGATGCTCGTGGCTGCGAGCATCGGGTAGGTGCACGTCAGCACGACGAGCTGCTTCGAAGCTTTCATTCTCATCGAATGATCTGCTCGATCGGACGTCCTATCACGAAGCTGCTTCGACGCCCGCGCAAGTACGAGCTCGAGGCGTCATAGCGGAGCAGAGTATTCCCCGCGGGGGCCGTCCGGACATCGGCCCAAAGTCCAATTCTCTGGTCGGCAACCCACACGAGATGCCCAGGCGTCACCGGCCGAGGCTGCCATGGTCGATGCGGGCCGTGACGCACGAGCCTTGCGCTTACCCGCAGCGGTTGCAGTTGATCCTTGGTCTCATGCGGCGGTCGGCAGTCAGTCACGGATACGCGAGCGAGGCGGCACCCGAAGGTTCCGAGAGAGCCGGGGAGTAGGACGAAGGTCGCATTGTCCGAGACCGGTGACCATGGCGAACTCCGCCCTTTCGGACAGCACTGTCGCTCGTCGCGACCGCTGCCGGAAAGGAGTGTTTCGGAACGTCGTCAGAAGGGAGAAATCGATGAAGCACCGACCCATGACCCGCATGGGGTCGCCTGTCTCGAGCCGAAGTGCATTGATCGTCGCCGCGGCCGGCACCGCGTTGCTCGCGGCCGGCTCGTTCGCGCAGGAGCAGCAAGGACAGCGGCAGGACCAGCAGCAGGCGCCGCAGGGGCAGCAGCAAGCGCAGCAAGGGCAACCGCAAGCGCAGCAAGGGCAACAGCAGGAGCAGGAAGTCGCGCTTCTCGACGAGCCAGCGTTCGTCGAGGAGACCGAGGAAGCCCGCGCAACCGTCATGGAAGTCGAACCCGAGACGCGGATCGTTTCACTGCGGGCCGACGACGGTGAAGAGTTCACGGTGCAAGCGGGGGACGATGTCGATCTCGCGAATATCGGAGAAGGCGACACTGTCGATGTCGTGTACTACGCGGCTCTCGCGGCCGAGGTCACGACGGCGCCGCCCGGGCGGGAACCCATCGTCATTGCCTCGAGCGAAGCCCCGATCGGCCAGCCCGGAGGTGCCGTCGGTCTGATCTACACGGCGATCGTCACGATCGACGATGTGGATACGGAGAGCAACACGGTGGCCTTCACGAACCCCGAGGGCGAGCCGCGCGAGGTCACCGTGGAGCGCCCCGAGCTGCAGCAATTCCTGGCCGGACTCGAAGAGGGCGACACCGTGCAAGTGACATACGGTGAGGCGCTGGCCGTCTCGCTGACTCCGGCAGAGTGAAAACAGAGGGTTGATCATCATGAACGCGAGATGGATTGCGTTGCCGCTCGTCGGAGTCGCTCTGACGACGGCGCATGCCGCAAAGCCCAAGATCGAATGGGACAAGAGCTACGACTTCTCGGCAGTGAAGACCTTTCAGTGGCGGGACACGGACTCCCCGCTCGCGACCAGCAATCCGCTGATGCATTCCAGGGTGGTCGCGGACATCGAACGCCAGCTCGCGATGGCTGGGCTCATGAAAGCGGAGCAGGACCCGGACGTGTATGTCACGTATCACACATCGACGGAGCAGAATGTCCGCCTCGATTCCGATGCCTGGGGCTATGGCTTCGGCGGCTACGGTACCGGAGCGTGGGGCGCGTGGGGCTACGGATTCAACGGTCCCACTTCGGTGACGACGGACGTCGTCACTTACGATACCGGCACGCTCGTGGTCGACATCTGGGATGCGGATCGGCAGGAGCTGGTCTGGCGCGCTTCCTACTCGAAAGTTTTCTCCGACGACCCGGAGAAGGCCGAGAAACAAGTCGACGCCGCGATCGAGGCCATGGCCGATCGTTGGCAGAAGCTTTCAGACTAGGCAGCGGGTCGGCGAGGCTCGCAGCGCTCGTCATCGTACGGCTTGGGGGCACGCCGGTCGCCCGGTAGCCCCGGCACGCGCTTCTCGCGCCTCCCCTCAAGCGAAGGAAGGCGTGAAGCGGATCAGCATGCTGATGATCGCCACCACGCCGATCAGCAGCAGGAGCAGCGCCGCGATCAGGGTCTGCGAAGCCGGAAAGCGGCTCTCGCCGTGAACCAGTCCGGCCGCGATCATGCTCTCGCGCTCGGCACGCAGGCCCAGCATGAAACGAATGTGATAGAGGATGCCGATTGCCAGCACGGCGATGCCGAGCACCACGAGCGCCATGCCGAAGTTCATGGCCGATTCGGAGCGGGCCAGAATGTTCGCCTCCTGAAGCTTGTGGAACGCTTCGGCTATCGTGAAACCGAAGCTGATCAGCGCCAGAGATGTGCGGATGACGGCCATCAGCGTGCGATCGGCCGCCATGCGAGTGCGCTGAAACGACATGCCGGTGCGCCGCGAGGCGAGGTCCACGGAAGGGTCCTGCAAGGAGTCGTTCCCGGTAATCGTGCGTTTCATCATGGACCAGCTCCTTATCCCGCGGGGCCGCGTCTCGAACGATTCGGCGGGCTCCTCGGATGTCTTCACCGCCAGCTCAGGGGTTGTACTGAAACCGCAGAAGCACGATGTCGGCATCGCCGGCGCCGTGCAGCCTCGAGTGCACGTAGTTCAGCATCATTCGGCTCTCGGAGTTGAGATACCAGTTGAGCCCGAGGGTAACGTCGCGCATCGTTCCTCCCGAGATCGAAGCATCAGTCAGGTCGACGGTCGAGTAACGTGCGGTGACTTCTACGGCGCCGAGTCGAGCGTTCGATCGAAACGGGTTGCCGCCCCGATAGACGACGTTGGGCGTGGCCCGGTCAAACGTACCTTCGGCACGGTCGTAGGCACGCTGCTCTCCAGTCAGGAATCGTCCGACCTCCAGATAGCCGCCCGTGAACTGCGGATCGCCGGCGGCCGGAGCGTCCACGGCGGCCCTTATCCATTCGCTTTGCAGCCAGTAGCTGCCCCTTACGACGGCCAATTCGACACCGAGCAGTCTCGCCCTGTCGGACGCGATACGGCCCGTGTCGGCGTAGACCGGAGCAGAGCGTGCTTCCGGCCGAGCTTGGTACTGAATGTCGTCGTCCGTCGGCCGACGATTGCTGACGCTGAGGCCGACGTGGACGAAGCCGTTGCCATCATCGAAGAGCAGGGGTAAGCCGGTCACGCGCCCGGTGAGCGTCAGCTCGGAGTTGTTCGGATTGTCCGCGGTGCTCCCGCCGTCGGTCGTCAGCGAAGCCGACCACGTCAGCCGATCATTGTTCTCGGGGTGGCGCAACATGAAGCCGACGTTGCGACCGGGTGCGAACGTGTCCGCGGGCAATCCCCTTTCCAGGAATCCGGCATAGTTCGAGCTGGTCATCCGGCCGATGCTGAATGGCTCCTGGAACTTGCCGATCCGCCAACGAAAGTGGTCCGAGACCCAGTTGTTGAGCCGGGCGCCGTCGACGTAGGCATGCTTGAGGCCGGCGTCCTCGCCGACGTCGAACTCGACCCAGAAGTCCATCGCGCGAAGCAGTCGGCCCTTCGCGAACACCCGGGCGCGCCGCAGCCTCAGGCCATTGTCGATCGATCCCCGGACGTTCTCGATGGCATCGGCCTCTACGCCGTAGGTGGCATCGAGCTGCGTGCGGACGCCGATCCGGAAACGGAAGATTCCATCGCGGAGGTCCCAGCTCGTGATATCGCGGAACGCCGCACGAAAGCGGCTCCATCGGGCGCCTGCAGAGTCATCGTTCGCCGCGACGGCTTCGGCTTGCTCGAGTCGAGCTCGCTCCGCCTCGAGCTCGCGGATTTCGAGCGTCAACGCGCGCCTCCGATCGAGCTCGGCCGGAGTCATTCTCCTGTCGCCGATGTCGACATCCAGCTCCTCGAGGTCGCGCCGCCGGAAGTCGATCTCACGGGAGAGCTCGGCATGCGTGCGTATCCTGGGCGCCGCGTCCGATGAGGCCTCCTCCCGCCCCGTGCGATCTTCCTGAGCCGAGCCTTCGCGCGGGGTCGTGCAGGCCCACGCCCACATTCCGAGTACGATGATCCACGCGCGCGAGCGGAGCGACGAAGCCGCACGTCGGATCAGGGCGGTCGGGCGAGCCGCCACCGCATCGACCGCTACCAACGGAAGCCGAAGTTTACCGGCACGAACTCGAGGTCACGGGCGTCAGTCTCGATTCGGTGGTATTTCGCCTCCACGAAGAACTGGCCGTCTCCTGCCTCGAGGTTGTACCCAATGCCGGCCCAATTCTGGGGCCAGAACAGCGCTCCGCCGCTCAAAGTGAAGTCGTCGTCGAGGACGTCGTTGGTGTCGCTCTGTGCGAATGCCCAGCCGCCCGAGAACTCCGGGAACCAGCTCCGCTCCGTCTCGCTCGGACGGCCGCCCGCGAATGCGGATGAGCCGATCAGCGCCAAGCTCGAAGCGACGGCGACAGCGTGGTGTGGAAACCGAGGAGTAGGACCTGACATGGCAATCCTCCTTGCACCCGCGGATGGACGGTCGAAAGGTCAGTCACCGGTCGAGTCCGAAGGTCCGCGCCCGCTCGGCCCAGATGAACGCGAAGGCCCCGTACTCGCTTCGACTCAGTCTTTCGTCATCGTTCACATCGAGCTCTTCGAAAAGGCTGTGGAGCGAGCGGCAGCGTTCGCTCTCGGTCCACACGATGTGCTCGTCACGATTCGTGTCGAAGGCCTCGAAGGGCGGTTGCTGAAAGGACTCGAGCTCCCCGCGGCAGACTTCCTCGACGCTTTGTGCGCCGAGTGGAGCCGATAACGTCGACGTCAGCAGAGCGACGGCCCTGGACGCCGCGTAAGCCCAGCGCCGAATCGAGTACGGCCTAGCAGAAGCATCGATGTCACGATGAATCATCGCAGTGCATCTCCAGCCGTGCGCTCGCTTGGCAAACGTGACCCTCCGTCGCCATGCCTTTCGAACGTCCCGTCAGGCCGGTTGCCGAAAGAGCCTATGGAGATCTCGACACGCACCGGAAGCCGATGTTGCACGTTGCCGTGTCGATCATCTGCGGATATCGCGCGGCGGGCCGATAGCGCCGGCAGTAATTCGGTGCGCAGAGAAACGATCCTCCCTTCAACACCTTGCGAGGGATGTGCACCTTCGGCATGCAGGCATCGTAGCTGTGCTCCATCGACGGTCCACGCGGGTTCTGCGGAACACAGCAGGACTTCGTCGGGTGAGGTTTCTTGTGTCGGTCGCGGTACCAGTCCGTCGTCCATTCCCAAACGTTTCCCGCCATCTCGTAGAGGCCGTAGCCGTTCGGCGGAAAGGACTTCACCGGGGCAATGCCTTCGAACCCGTCGGCAGCGAGGTTCTGCCACGGAAACTCGCCTTGCCACGTATTCGCGAGATGTCGTCCTTCAGGAGTGAGCTCGTCTCCCCAGACGAACTCCGCACCTTCGAGTCCGCCCCGGGCCGCAAGCTCCCATTCCGCCTCGGTCGGCAGCGCTTTGCCGGCCCATCGGGCGTAGGCTTCCGCGTCCTCGAAGGCGACTTGGACGACGGGGCAATCGTCCAAGTCGCTAATCGAGCTTCCCGGGCCTTGCGGAGAGCGCCAGCAGGCGCCGGGCACGTAAGCCCACCAGTTGCGAAAGTCACGCAGATCCACGGGCCCGCGGCGCTTGCGAAATACGAGCCCGCCGGGAACCAGCATGCTCGGATCGGCGCCGGGATACTGTCTGGGGTCGAGCGGGCGCTCGGCGACGGTCACGTAGCCCGTGGAGGCCACGAAGCGAGCGAACTCGGCGTTCGTGACGGCCGTCTCATCCATCCAGAACCCCGACACCATCACGTGATGCGCCGGGGCCTCCTCCGGATAGTGACGGTCGGAGCCCATGAGGAACGTGCGGCCGGGCACCCAGACCATGCCCTGACGTTCGCCGATGCCGACCGTGGGATCGTGGGCCGGGGCTCCGATTTCATCGTCGGGAAGAACGAAATCGATGGACCGTGCCATAAGCGTTCCTCGATGAAACCGACGTGTCCGCCGCCGACCACGCGCGAGCTAGTTGCTCGCGACCATCGCGGCCTCCATCTTCTCGACGGCCTGATCGATCGTGAACGTCGCCGCTCTCTGCCGCGGCGGGAATTCCTTGAACGTCGCGAGAAACTCCGTGACGATCGATTGAGCCGCCAGCACGATGAAGTCGTTGTTGAGGAGCCAGTCGTAGTATGTGTTCGACGTGACGTCCGCGCGCTCGAAGGGATCCGTGCGCAGGTTGTAGAGCTTCGGTAGACGCAACGGAACGAACGGCTCGGCCCAGAGGCCGAGCGTCCCTTGAAGCCGCTGCTCCATGAACACGACCTTCCAGTTGTCGAAGCGCAGCGCCACGATGTCGCCGTCGTCGCTGAAG